>NZ_JBJURH010000004.1:293286-444223 GCF_046098215.1 Streptomyces sp. Da 82-17 | reverse complement strand
GGCGGGGCGGGGAGGGAGAGGCGGCTCGGTCGGCCAAGTCCGGGCGGAGCGCGGGCAGTTCTGGACGTACTGCGGGAACTCCCGGGCGGAGTGCGGGAACTTCCGACGGCGGTCGTTCGTTTTCCAGAACCCCGGACATGATGTTCCGCCGAGGGGCTACGGTGAGCGGTCACAAGGTGACATGCAGCGACGCGAGTGACGCCGGGAGTATGCCTTGAGCGTTCCGTACGAGACGCCGAAGACACCGGAGGAGCACCTCGAAGGGCTCCTCGGACGCGCCCTGAACTCCTTCGAGCTGCCCGACGAGACGATAGCCCTGCTCGAATCGGCCCTCACCTACGACAGCTCGCTCCGCTCGGCGCACCACAGCGCGGGCCACCACCGTGAGACCCACCGGCACACGTTCCTGCTCGCCGACGGCCAGGCGCAGACGCTCTGGGAACTGCGGCACAACACCGGGCCGGGCGGCGGGCCGAGCGACGAGACGTTCCACGAGCTGTACACGGACGAGGAGGAGGCGCACGTCGCGGCGTCCCGCCTGCTGCCGAGCGGCACCTGCGGCCCCGACTGCCCGGACGGCACGGAAGGCCGCATCCCCGGCTGCGAGCCCTCGGCGTTCGAGGCGGTCCGGCTGATCGTGGCCCCGGCCCCGCTCCAGCGGTCGTACGCGCCGGACGACTCCGCCGACCACGCCAGGCGGCTGCTGCGCCGCGCCGAGAACACCGACCGGCCGGGCGCCGACACGGCACTCCTGATGCGCACGGCCCTCGCGCACCAGATCACGCAGGCCTTCGGCAACCCCTGCCGGACCGGCACGGCGGGCGTCTGCTTCGCGCTCTACGAGCACGCGTTCCTGCTCGCCGACGGCCGCGAGGTCAGCCTCTGGGAAGTCGAGCACACGGCGACGCCGGACGGCCGGCACATGTGCGAGGTGTACGTGAGCGAGTCGGCGGCCCGCTCGGCGATGGAACGGCGCGCGTCGCGGACGAGTTGAAACGTCTGTGCTGAGGGCGTGCGTAGGCGCGTAGGTGCGCGCGTACGTACGCACGTACATGACGGGCACCGCCGTACGGTCCGTACGGCGGTGCCCGTTGAACGCAGTGACCGTGCTCAGGCCGCCGTGACCGGCTGCTTCTTCGGCTCGGTCGGCCGCGCCGGCGCCGTCGGCTCGGGCTGCGCCGGCACCTGGTCGGGCCCGGACTTCCGCATCCCCTTGAGGAGGATGACGAGGCCGGCCGTGACACACGTACCGGCGAGGACCGCCACCAGGTACAGCAGCGGCTGGCCGATCAGCGGGACCACGAAGATGCCGCCGTGCGGGGCCTGCAGGGTCGCGCCGAAGCCCATCGACAGAGCGCCGGTGACCGCGCCGCCCGCCATCGAGGCGGGGATGACGCGCAGCGGGTCGGCCGCGGCGAACGGGATCGCGCCCTCGGTGATGAAGGACGCGCCGAGCACCCACGCCGCCTTGCCGTTCTCCCGCTCGGCCTTGGTGAACAGCCGGCCGCGCACGGTCGTCGCCAGCGCCATCGCCAGCGGCGGCACCATGCCGGCCGCCATCACGGCCGCCATGACCTTCAGGTTGCCCTCGGTGGCGTTCGCGCCGAGGCCGCCGACGGCGAACGCGTACGCGACCTTGTTGAGCGGGCCGCCCAGGTCGAAGCACATCATCAGGCCGAGGATGACGCCGAGGATGATCGCGTTGGCGCCGGTCAGGGACTCCAGCCAGTCGCTGAGGCCGCCCTGCAGGGACGCGATCGGCTTGCCGACCACCAGGAACATCAGGAAGCCGACCACCGCCGAGGAGATCAGCGGGATCACCACCACCGGCATGATGCCGCGCAGCACCGCCGGGATCCGCACCTTCTGGATCGCCATGACCGTGCCGCCCGCGATCAGGCCCGCCGCGAGACCGCCGAGGAACCCTGCCTCGATGTTCACGGCGACCGCGCCGCCGACGAATCCGGGCACCAGGCCCGGCCGGTCCGCCATGCCGTACGCGATGTACCCCGCGAGCACCGGCACCAGGAAGGAGAACGCGAGCCCGCCGACCTGGAACAGCAGCGCCGCCCAGCTCGCGGCCTCCGTCCAGACGAAGTGCTCGGCGACGGACTTGGCCTGGTCGATCTCGTACCCGCCGATCGCGAAGCCCAGCGCGATGAGCAGGCCGCCCGCGGCGACGAACGGAACCATGTAACTCACGCCGGACATCAGCCACTTGCGGAGCTTCGTGCCGTAGCTGTCGCCCGACTCACCGGCCCGCTCGACCGGGGTGTCCGCGGCCGCGCCCGAGGTGACCTCGCCGCGCTCCGCCTTGCCGCGCACCTCGGCGATCAGCTCGGCGGGACGGTTGATGCCCGCCTTCACGCCGACGTCGACGGTGGGCTTCCCGGCGAACCGCTCCTTCTCCCGTACGGGAACGTCGTGCGCGAAGATCACGCCGTCGGCTGCGGCCACGACCGCCGGGTCGAGCCGGGTGAACCCGGCCGAGCCCTGCGTCTCCACGGCCACCTCGACCCCGGCCTCCCGTCCGGCGTTCTCCAGGGACTCGGCGGCCATGTAGGTGTGGGCGATGCCGGTGGGGCAGGAGGTGACGGCG
Source organism: Streptomyces sp. Da 82-17 (assembly GCF_046098215.1). Classification (NCBI taxonomy): domain Bacteria; kingdom Bacillati; phylum Actinomycetota; class Actinomycetes; order Kitasatosporales; family Streptomycetaceae; genus Streptomyces; species Streptomyces sp. Da 82-17. Next base: position 441,624 of record NZ_JBJURH010000004.1, on the reverse strand, counting down.
ACGATCCTGAAGGGGGTGCCGTCGGCGACGGGTTCACCGGCGGGCGCGTCGGCGGCGGGCTCGTCGGCCCGGGCGCTGTCGGCGTCGGCTGTCTCGTCGCCCTGCGCGGCGCCAGCCTCGGTCCGGTCACTGCCGGTCCGGTCACTGCCGGTCCGGTCGGCCTCGGTTTCGTCCGTACGGGCCTCTTCCGGAGACGCGTCCCCGGAGATCAGCGCCGCCGCCCGCCCGGCGTCGTCCACCGAGCGGAGGGCCTCGGTGAACTCGGCGTTCATCAGCTGGCGGGCGAGCGACGACAGGATCGTGAGGTGGTCGCTGTCCGCGCCCGCGGGTGCGGCGATCAGGAACACGAGGTCGGCCGGACCGTCGGCCGCGCCGAAGTCGATGCCCTGGGCGGCGCGCCCGAACGCGAGGGTCGGCTCGGTGACATGGGCGCTGCGGCAGTGCGGGATGCCGATGCCGCCGTCGAGCCCGGTCGGCATCTGCGCCTCGCGGGCGGCCACATCGGCGAGGAAGCCGTCGAGGTCCGTAACCCTTCCCTGAGCGACCATCCGCTCGGCCAGGGAGCGGGCCGCGGCTTCCTTGGTGTCGGCGGACAGGTCGAGGTCGACCAGGTCCGCGGTGATCATCTCGCTCATCGCGGGCTCCTTCGCACGCGTATCGCCCGGCGGGCGGGGGTGGGGACGGGGGACGGTGAGGTGACGGAGGACGGGGAGGTGACGGGCGCGTCCGTACGGGAACGGCTCGTGCGTGGGGCGCTCATGAGACGGGCTCCGTCAGTGCGCGGTCCAGCGGTACGTCGGCTGTGACGGCCACGGCCGACGGGTCCAGGTCGGCGGGCGTCGGCATCACGCTGCCGGGCAGCTGCACGGCGGCCGCGCCGTGCGCCACCGCGGAGGCCAGCGCCTCGGGCCCGCTGCCGCCGGCGATGAGGAACCCGGCGAGCGAGGAGTCACCGGCACCCACATTGCTACGTACCGTCTCGACGCGGGCGCTCGCGAAATACGCACCGGAGTCGTCGACGAGCAGCTGCCCGTCCGCCCCGAGGCTGGCCAGCACGGCACGGGCGCCGAGCTGCCGCAGCTCCTCGGCGGCCTTGACCGCGTCGCCGACCGTGGCCAGCGGGCGGCCGACGGCCTCGGCGAGCTCCTCCGCGTTCGGCTTGACCACGTCGGGGCGCTCGCGGAGCGCGGCGAGCAGCGCGGGGCCGGAGGTGTCGAGGGCGATCCGGGCGCCGGCCGCGTGCGCGCGGGCCACCAACTCCGCGTACCAGGAAGGTTCGAGGCCGCGCGGCAGGCTGCCGCAGCAGGCGATCCAGGTCGCGCCCGCGGACCTCTCGCGGACCGTGGCGAGCAGCGCCTCGGACTCGTCGGCGGAGAGCTCGGGCCCGGCCGCGTTGATCTTCGTGAGCGTGCCGTCGGGCTCGGCGAGCGAGATGTTGGACCGCGTCTGACCGGCGACGGCGACCGGCGCGACCTCGATGCCCTGCTCCCCGAGGAGTTCGGCGACGAAGTCACCCGGCGTACCACCGAGCGGCAGCACCGCGAGCGTGCGCTGCCCGGCGGCGGCGACGGCCCGCGACACGTTGACGCCCTTGCCGCCCGGGTCCATCCGGTCGCCCGTGGCACGGATGACCTCACCGCGATCGAGCGCCGGCACCTCGTAGGTCCGGTCCAGGGAAGGGTTCGGGGTAACGGTGAGGATCATCCCTGCACTTGCTTTCTCTGACGTGCTCTGGCGCGTGCGCTGCTGCGTGCTTGCGTTCTCGTGAGCGTCGGCCGTGCTCATACGCGTACGACCTCCGTGCCCCCGCGTTCGATGACCTCGGTGTCGTCGTCGCCGAGGCCCTTGTCCGTGATCAGCAGGTCGACGTCGGAGAGGTCGCCGAAGCGCGCGAAGTGTTCCTGGCCGTGCTTGGCCGAGTCGGCGAGCAGCACCACTCGGCGGGCGGAGGAGACGGCGGCCCGCTTGACCGCGGCCTCGGCCAGGTCGGGAGTGGTGAGGCCGTGCTCGGGCGAGAAGCCGTTGGCCGCGAGGAAGACGACGTCGGCGCGGATCTCCCCGTACGCCCGCAGCGCCCACGCGTCGACGGCGGCCCGGGTGCGGTGCCGGACGCGGCCGCCGATCAGGTGCAGCTGCACCCCGGGGTGGTCGGCGAGGCGGGCGGCGGTGGGCAGCGAGTGCGTGACGACGGTGAGCCCCGACTCCAGCGGCAGCGCGGCCGCCAGCCGGGCCACCGTCGTACCCGCGTCGAGCACCACACTTCCGTCCGCGGGCAGTTCCGCCAGCGCGGCCTGCGCGATCCGGTCCTTCTCGTCGGCCGCGGTCGACTCGCGCTCGGCGAGGTCGGGCTCGAAGTCGAGCCGCCCGGCCGGTATGGCACCGCCGTGCACCCGGCGTACGAGCCCGGCGCGGTCGAGGGCCTTCAGGTCGCGCCGGATGGTCTCGGCGGTGACCTGGAACTCCTCGGCCAGCGACAGCACGTCGACGCGGCCGCTGTCGCGCGCCAGGCGAAGAATCTCCTGCTGCCGCTCCGGTGCGTACATGTGGGTTCAGCTCCGATTCATGCCCGAGCGTGTTGTTTCACGGCCAGAGTACGTCCGGGTTTCCGCGAAGTAAACACATTCGGGCACGGCTCGGGCAGAAACAGACTTCGCTCGTTGTCACCAGCCCTGGGTGACGGGCGTCGGGCACCGAGCGGGCTCGCTAACGCACCAGCTCAGCCTCACGGTCGTCACCGGCACCGGCACCGGCACCCGCACCCGCACCCGCACCCGCACCTCCGACTACGACGGGGGACGACTCGCCCTCCGTCGGATCGCCCTCCGAGCCCTCCACATGCTGTGCAGGTCGGGCCGGCAGGGCGAACATCAGCAGGAAGATCACGCCGAGCACCCCGGCGACCCACCACAGCGCGTACTGGAAAGCGTCCACGTACTCCGCGCCCATGGCCGCCACGGGCAGCGGCTCGTCGATGACGCCGAAGAATACGACCGCCACCAGGCCGAGGCCCAACGCGTTGCCCATCTGCATCACCGTGTTGACCAGGCCGGACGCCGAACCGGAGTGCTCACGCGGCACCTCCGACAGCACCGCGTCGGTCAGCGGCGCCACGATCAGGCCCATGCCGACGCCCATCACCACGAGCGGCAGCACCATCTGCCAGGACGTGATGCCCTGCCCGTACCGCGCGGCCTCCCATATGTAGAGGACGACCCCGACCGCCATCGTCAGCGCGCCCGCCTGCAGCACCTTGCGGCCGAAGCGCGGCACGAGCCGCTGCACCGATATCCCCGCCGCCACGGACACGGCGACCGAGAACGGTATGCCCGTCGTCCCCGCGCGCAGCGGGCTCCAGCCGAGGCCGACCTGCATGTACAGCGTCCACACCAGGAAGAACACCCCGGTGACCAGGCCGAACGTCAACTGCACGGCGGCGCCCGCGGCGAAGCTCTTCACCTTGAACAGGGACAGCTCGATCAGCGGCGAACCGTCCTTCCGCGTCTTGCGCCGCTCGTACGCGACCAGCACCGCGAACACCACGAGCGCGCCGCCCATCAGCACGTACCCCCACAGCGGCCAGCCCAGCTCACGGCCGCGGGTGAGCGGGTAGAGCAGCATCAGCAGGCCCACGACGACGAGCACCACGCCGACCGGGTCGAGGCGGAGCGCCTTCGGCGCCTTGGACTCGGTGATGAACTTGCGCCCCAGGAGCAGCCCGGCGACACCCACCGGCAGGTTGATCAGGAAGATCGGCCGCCATTCGAGACCGAACAGGTTCCACTCCGTGAGCAGCGCCCCGAGCATCGGCCCCGACACCGCCCCGAGCCCGACTATCGCGCCGAACAGGCCGAAGACCTTGCCGCGTTCGTGCGCGGGGAACGTGGCGTGCACGATCGACAGGACCTGCGGCACCATCAGCGCGGCCGTCGCCCCCTGCAGGATGCGCGCGGCGACGAGCATCTCCGGGTTCGCCGCGAGCCCGCAGAGCGCCGAGGCCAGCGTGAAGCCGCCTATGCCGATGAGGAAGATCCGCTTCCGACCGTAGATGTCGCCCAGCCGGCCGCCGGTGATCAGGCCCGCGCCCATCGCGAGCGCGTACCCGGCGGTGATCCACTGGATCTGGCTGAGCGAGGCGCCCTCGTCGGCCTTGATGGAGGGCAGCGCGATGTTCACGATCGTGACGTCGACGAGGTCCATGAAGGCCGCCGTCATCACGATGGCGAGCGCGAACCACCGCCGCCTGTCGCTCGCTGCCGTCGTCGTACCGGATGCACCGGGTGTGGAAGGTGAGGTCACAGGCGTGCCCTTGCTCGGTGTGGTGGGTGAGGTGCTCTTCATGCCGACGAACTTATGCGGGATATAGGCCAGAACCTGTCCGCGTTCCCGCCCATGATGGGTGCATGACGACGGACACTCCGGCACGACTGCTGCAGTTGCTCTCCCTGCTCCAGACCCCGCGCGAGTGGCCCGGCGGGGAGCTGGCCGAACGCCTCGGCGTCTCCCGGCGCACGGTGCGGCGCGACATCGACCGGCTGCGTGAGCTCGGCTATCCGGTGCAGGCCTCGATGGGCTCCGACGGCGGCTACCGCCTGGCGGCCGGCAAGGCGATGCCTCCGCTCGTCCTCGACGACGAGGAGGCCGTCGCGATCGCCGTCGGCCTGCGGGCGGGCGCGGGCCATGCCGTGGAGGGCGTCGACGAGGCGTCCGTGCGCGCCCTCGCCAAGCTCGAACAGGTCCTTCCGTCCCGACTCCGACACCGCGTCACCGCCCTCCAATCCGCCACAACTCCCTTGACCTACTGGGCGGGTGACGGGGCCACGATCGCCCCCGAAACCCTCACCGTGATCGCCTCGGCCACCAGCGCGACCGAGAAGCTCCGCTTCCACTACTGCTCCGGCGACGGCGCGGAGACCCGGCGCCTCGTCGAGCCCTATCGCCTGGTGTCGACGGGCCGCCGCTGGTACCTCGTCGCGTACGACCTGGAGCGCGAGGACTGGCGCACCTTCCGCGTCGACCGCCTGACCGAGCCCTTCGCCACCGGCGCCCGCTACACCCCGCGCGAACTCCCGGAGGGCGACGCCGTGGAGTTCACCCGCCGCTCGATGCGAGGCGGACTGCCGACGCACGAGCTCGACGTCACCTTCGCGGCCCCCGCCGACCATGTGGCCTCCCGCCTCCCCTCGGGCCTCGGCACTCCGACCCCGGAGGGCCCCCACTCCTGCCGCCTGCGCACCACGGTCTCCGAGGCCATCGAGTGGCTCACCGTCCATCTGGCCCTGGCGAACGTCGACTTCACCGTCCACTCCCCGAGCGAACTCGCCGATCACGTACGGGAATTGGGCGCCCGCCTGACACGCGCAGCGGGAAGTTCGGGCACCGAACTCCCGGACACGTAGAGCACGACGTCACGCCCAACGCCCGCAAAACCGCGTCGCGCTCGGGAAACGGGCGGCACCCCGACAGGGGCGAGCCCCGGCGCTACGGGGGAATGGCGCCGGGACTCGCGTCTTGGGGAGCGGAGCGAGAGCCCTTTGGGCTCCGCCCGCTCGTGTTACGCCGCCTCGTCGAACCCCGTGTCCCGCGCGAGCCGCTTCAGCTCGAGCAGTGCGTGCTTCTCTATCTGGCGGATCCGCTCACGCGTGAGGCCGTGCTCCTTGCCGACCTCGGTGAGGGTCCGCTCGCGACCGTCGTCTATGCCGTACCGCATCTTGATGATGGACGCCGTCCGCTGGTCGAGCCGGCCGATCAGGTCGTCGAGCTCCTCGCTGCGCAGCAGCGTGAGCACGGACTGCTCGGGCGACACGGCGGAGGTGTCCTCGAGGAGGTCACCGAACTGGGTGTCGCCCTCATCGTCCACCGACATGTTCAGCGAGACCGGGTCGCGGGCCCAGTCCAGGACGTCGGAGACGCGCTCCGGCGTGGAGCCGAGCTCAGCGGCGATCTCGGTGTGCTCCGGGTCCCGCCCGTTCTCACGGTTGAACTCGCGCTGCACCCGGCGGATCCGGCCGAGCTCCTCGACCAGGTGGACGGGCAGGCGGATCGTGCGGGACTGGTCGGCTATGGAGCGGGTGATGGCCTGACGGATCCACCAGGTCGCGTACGTCGAGAACTTGAAGCCCTTGCGGTAGTCGAACTTCTCGACGGCGCGCACCAGTCCGGCGTTGCCCTCCTGGATCAGGTCGAGCAGGGGCAGCCCGCTGCGCGGGTAGCGTCGGGCGACGGCGACGACCAGGCGGAGGTTGGAGCGGATGAAGATGTCCTTGGCGCGTTCGCTGTCGGCGACGAGCGCCTCGAGCTCCTCACGGCTCGCGCCTTCGGCGGCCTTGCTCTTCTGCTCGATCTCTCCGTCGAGGATCTTCTGGGCATACACCCCTGCCTCGATGACCTGCGACAGCTCGACCTCACGGGCGGCGTCGAGCAGAGGCGTGCGGGCGATCTCGTCGAGATACATGCCGACCAGGTCGCGGTCAGCGATCTCGCCGCCTCCAGCGCGAACACTGCTTGCCGCGTCGGTCTTGCCGGCCGATCCGGCTGCAGACTTACGACGGGCGACGGCACGGGTTGCCATGCGTGCTCCCTTGCGTTGAGTGGGTCGGCAGTTCTGACGGTGCTCCGGGGTCCGAGGCGGGGATCCGAGGCGATCCGTGGTGAAGAGCACACTGTCCGGGTGCCCTGCATCCGATGGAAACAACGACTGGAATCAGGACAGAATTCCCAAGCCGCTCAACAATTTTCCTGATCTTGCAGTATCCTGCGCCGCCACGATGGAGGTGGCATGCCGAAGACGTCGACAGAGGTGCAGGTCAGGCCGGGTACCGAGGGTGACCTCGACGCCCTCACGGAGATCTACAACCACTACGTCCGTGAGACGGCCGTCACGTTCGATACAGCCCCTTTCACGCCCGAGGAGCGCCTGCCGTGGCTGCACTCCCACCCTGAAGACGGCCGTCACCGTCTCCTGGTTGCGCAGCAGTCCCCGGGTTCCCGGATTCTGGGCTACGCAACCAGCAGCGCGTTCCGTCCGAAGCCCGCGTACGAGACCTCCGTCGAGGTGTCCGTCTACCTCACTCCGGACGCCGCCGGCCGCGGCGTGGGCACACTGCTCTACTCGCCTCTCTTCGACGCCCTGTCCGACGAGGACGTCCATCGCGCCTATGCGGGCATCGCCCTGCCCAATGCTGCATCGATCCGCCTCCATGAACGCTTCGGCTTCCGGCACGTGGGGACGTACGCGGAGGTGGGCCGGAAGTTCGGCCGGTACTGGGATGTGGCCTGGTACGAGAAGCGCCTGGGCCCCGACTGCTGACGAGCCTGCCACGGCCGACGGGCCTTCGGAGCGCCGAAACGGTTCGCCCTCACTCGAACGCGTGAACCATTTTCGGAAGCCTGTCGTCCGCTGCCGCGACCTCCGTACGTTGCGAGTGCCGCCTGCTCCACGAGCAAGCGGCTCCCCCACTCACGCACTCACGCACGGAGGCACAGCCATGTCCGCACCGACACCCGTTGCCCACTCCCCCGCCGGCCGCCGCGTTCAGCCGAACTGCACCGAGCGCTTGGCCAGCCCCATCCAGAACCCGTCGATGACCGAGCGCTGGCTGTCGAGCTCGCCGGCGGCGTCGGCGGCACCCATCGCCACGAAGAGCGGGGCGAAGTGTTCCGTGCGCGGATGCGCGAGCTGCCCAGCGGGCGACTTGTGCGTGAAGTCGAGAAGAGCGTCCACGTCCTGCGCGGCCAGCGCCTCGCGCCCCCATGCGTCGAACTCCGCCGACCAGGACGGGATTCCGCCCTGCCGGAGCGCGGCCAGATTATGCGTGAAGAAGCCGCTGCCGATGATCAGAACGCCCTCGTCGCGCAGCGGGGCGAGCCTGCGGCCGATCTCCATCAGGCGTTGCGGGTCGAGCGTGGGCATGGAGATCTGCAGGACGGGGATGTCGGCGTCGGGATACATCTCGACGAGCGGAACGTACGCGCCGTGGTCGAGCCCGCGATCCTCGATGTCCTGCACGGGCGAGCCGGCGGTGCGGAGCAACTTGCGTACGGAATCGGCGAGTTCGGGCGCTCCGGGCGCGGCGTAACGCACCTGGTAGTAGTGCTCGGGGAAGCCCCAGAAGTCGTAGACGAGGGGCACGGTCTCGGTGGCGCCGAGGGCGAGCGGCGCCTCCTCCCAGTGCGCGGAGACCATCAGCACCGCCTTGGGGCGCGGCAGGTCGGCCGACCAGGCGGCGAGCTGTCCGGGCCACAGGGCGTCGTCGGTGAGCGGCGGCGCACCGTGACTGAGATAGAGGGCGGGCATGCGTTCCGGCGCGGCGGCGGTCATGGCGGCTCCTGACTCTCCTACGGACATGCTCGGCGAGGTGGCCCCGCACCGAAAGTCGGGGGTGCGGCTGCCCGAAACACACACGACGAGCTCGAACAGCAAGCTTGAATGTTCAAGCTCTCACTCGGAGGGTACGAAATGATTGTTGAAGTTTCAAGCACAGGCTTCGTACAGTGGAGGTATGACGACGCAGAACGAGGACACGCGCTGGCTCAACGACGAGGAACAGCGCACCTGGCGGGCGTACCTGCACGCCACGATGCTCCTCGAGGACCATCTCGACCGGCAGCTGCAGCGCGACGCCAAGATGCCGCACGTCTATTACGGGCTGCTCGTTCAGCTCTCCCAGGCGCCGCGGCGGCGGATGCGCATGACCGAGCTGGCCCGGAGCGCGAAGATCACCCGGTCTCGGCTCTCCCACGCGGTCGCCCGGCTCGAACAGAACGGCTGGGTGCGCCGCGAGGACTGCCCCTCCGACAAGCGCGGCCAGAACGCGATCCTCACGGACGAGGGATACGAGGTGCTGAAGCAGTCGGCACCCGGGCACGTGACTGCCGTACGCCAGGCGATCTTCGACCGGCTCACCGCCGAACAGCAGAAATCCCTCGGCGAGATCATGCGGATCATCGCCGAGGGACTTCAACCGAACGAGGCGGGTGCGGATCTTCCCTGGCTCAGGTGAGTCCCTGGGCCGTCGTGCGGGGCGGGCCGGTCAGTGGGCGACCACCGGGACCGGCAGCTCGGCCTCCTCGTCGGCACCGGTGGCGCCGCCCTCGGCCACCGGCGTACCGCCCTGGTGACCGGTGTTGATGAAGGTCAGGGCGATGCCCGCGGAGATCACGAGGATGCCGACGGCCCACCAGATCGCGCTGGTGTAGCCGTCCACCATGGCCTGGGCCTGCAGCAGCTTCTGCGCGGCCGGAGTGGTCGCGTCCGCAGCGTGGGCGGTCAGGTAGGCGGTGGTGGCGGAGGCGGCGATGGTGTTGAGGAGCGCCGTGCCGATCGCGCCGCCCACCTGCTGCGAGGTGTTGACCATCGCGGAGGCGACACCGGCGTCGCGGGCCTCGACTCCGTGGGTGGCCAGGGACATGGCCGGCATGAAGGCGGTACCCATGCCGAGGCCGAGCAGCAGCTGCGCCGGAAGGATCAGCCCCGCGTACGACGTGCCGATCTCCAGCTGGGTGAGGAGCAGCATGCCGAGCGCGGCGACCAGGAAGCCGGGGCCCATGAGCAGGCGCGGGGGCACGCGGGTCATCAGGCGGGCGCCGATCTGCGTGGAGCCCGTGATCATGCCGACGATCATCGGCAGGAAGGCGAAGCCGGTCATCACCGGCGAGTAGCCCTTCACGACCTGCAGGTAGTAGGTGAGGAACAGGAACAGGCCGAACATCGCGATCACCGCGAGGCCGAGCGACAGGTAGACACCGCCGCGGTTGCGGTCCGTCAGCACGCGCAGCGGCAGCAGCGGCGCCTTCACGCGGGACTCGACCAGCAGGAAGGAGGCGAGCAGAACGGCCGAGGCGACGAACAGGCCGATGGTGGTGGCGTCGGACCAGCCGTCGGACTCGGCGCGGGTGAAGCCGTAGACGAGGGCGACCAGGCCGAGCGTGGAGAGGACGACACCGGGGATGTCGAGAGGCGAACGGTTGCGGGAACCGGCCGGCTCACGGATCACGAAGTACGCGCCCACGGCGGCTACCACGGCGAAGGGGATGTTGACGAAGAAGGTCCAGCGCCAGTCCAGGTACTCGGTGAGGAAGCCGCCGAGGATCAGGCCCACGGCTCCACCGCCACCGGCGATCGCACCGTAGATGCCGAAGGCCTTGGCGCGCTCCTTGGCGTCGGTGAACATCACGGCGAGCAGCGACAGGGCGGCGGGGGCGAGCAGCGCGCCGAAGACGCCCTGCAGCGCGCGGGCGCCCAGCATCATCGCCTCACCGGTCGCGGCGCCACCGAGCGCGGAGGCTCCGGCGAAGCCGATCAGGCCGGTGACGAAGGTGCGCTTGCGGCCCCAGAGGTCGGCGACGCGGCCACCGAACAGGAGCAGTCCGCCGAAGGCGAGGGCGTAGGCCGTGATGACCCACTGCCGGTTGCCGTCGGAGATGCCGAGGTCCTGCTGGGCGGAAGGGAGCGCGATGTTCACGATGGTCGCGTCGAGGACGACCATCAGTTGGGCCAGCGCGATGAAGACGAGGGCCCGCCACCGCTTGGGGTCGGGGCCGCTGCCAGCGCTATCAGGGATACCGCTTTTTACGGATATGGAAGGAGCTGATTCAGACATGGGGGTACCCACCTCGGGAGTTCGGTGATCGACGGTGGCCGAGGAACGGGAGCGTCAGCGCCGGCTGCGCCTGAGGAGCGCCTGCCTTCGCTGCGTCCGTCGTGGTCGTCGCGTCCGTCGTGTTCGGAACCCGGCTCGGAAGGAGAGCCGGTGAAGGGCTGAGCTATGCGAAAAGCGTGCAACCTCAAGCAAGCTCGAGGTCAACTCGGTCGTGCGGACAGGTCGTGGAAGGAGTTCGGGCGATGGGCTGAGGCCGGGCGATGAACCGAGGCCGGAGCCCGGGGGCTGAGATCAGAGGAGAAGAGCTGAGATCAGTGGGCGGGGGTCAGGCCGGGCGGCGGAGGTCCTCCAACGTGGCGGCGCTGCCGGGGAGTTCGGAACGGGCCGGGTTCTGCAGACCGTCGAGGAACAGCTGCAGATGCCGGTGCACGAACTGGTCGAAGTTCACGCAGCCGCTGCCCGGCAGGGGCCGGGTGAGCTGGGAGAGCGCGACGAACAGATCACCGACGGCGACGTCGGCACGCAACTGCCCGGCGGCACGCGCCCGTTCCATGACCTCCTCGACCAGCCGCTCCAGGCGCTGCCGGGAGCCGTCGAGGTCGGAGTGGTCCTTGTCGAAGCTGTCGGAGAGCATCGGGCAGAGCGCGCCGATCCGTTCGTCGGCGGCGGCGTGCACGAAGCGGCGTAGCGCCTGGAACGCGTCGGGCTCCTCCGCGAGGGCCTCCTCGGCCCGCTCGGAGGTGCGGTCCATCACGAAGCAGACGACTTCCCGGATCAGCACGGTGCGGTCGGCGAAGTGCCGGTAGACCGTGGCGTTGCCGACACCGGCGCGGCGGGCGATCTCGTCGAGCGGCACCTCAGGACCGAACTCGACGAACATCTCCCGGGCCGCGCTGACGATCCGCTCCCGGTTCCGCAGCGCATCGGCCCGCGGACGCGGCACACGGCGCGGAGTGCGGCGCGGCTGCTTCGGGGCGGTCTCGACATCCACGGCGGCTCTCCTCGAAGTCGATCGGTACGTCGGCACGTCGGTGCGTCGGTACGTCGGTACGTCGGTATCTCTCTACGTCCATCGTCGCCCCGCCGATACGGGGAGATCCTCCCCGCTTAGCGGAACACCCGTGTAAACGGGGAAGACCTCCCCGGTTATTTCCCGCCCCTCATGTGACCCGCCTCACGCGACCTGCCTCACGCGCCCGTTCGGCAAAAGCACACGATCGGTCGCACTCAGCGCGCGCCCGCGCACCCCCCGACACAGGGTGATCGACAAGGGCGCAGCCAGGACCGGCCGGCTGCCGCGGACCGGAAGGCGGGCGGATGCAGCTGTCCCGACAGTGGATATCCAGGCCGCAGCGCAGGCCCCTGTTCGCCGCGCTCGCAGCCCTCGTCCTCGCCGTCACGGTGACGGCCAGCACCGGGCGCCTCACCGCGGACCCACGGGCCGCGGGCCCCGGCAGCCCGGGCCGGGCAGGCGCCCTCGCACCCTGCATGATCAGCGGAACCATGGGCATCCAGATGTCGGAAGGCGTCCCCACCCAGCCGGGATACGCCCGCTCCACGGGCACCGTGCACGCCCTGAACCTCATGGTCGACTTCTCCGACGCCCGCGGCCAGGGCCGCGCCACCGACCGCCTCGGCGAGTTCTTCCCGCAGACCCAGGAGTGGTTCCGCACCAGCTCGTACGGCCGCCTCGACTACCAGGCGCACGCCCCGATCAAGGACTGGCTGCGCATGCCGCGCTCGTTCGCCTCGTACGGGATAGAGCGGGGGGCGCCGTTCGACCCCGGCTATCGGCAGCTCGTCGAGGACATCGTGGACGCCGCGGATCCGGATGTGGACTTCCGGGAGTACGACCTGGTCAATGTGCTGATGACGCCCAACGCAGGGCCGTCGGCGCTGGACACGGTGCTGTCGGTGACGTTCGCGGGCAACCACGAGGCGCCGGTCGCGGACGGGGTGCCGGTCTCGAACGCGTCCTTCATCTACAGCCGGCAGGACGACGGCTCGGGCTCGTACCGCGAGACGGGCTACCGGGTGCTGCCGCACGAGAACGGCCACGTCTTCGGCCTGCCCGACCTCTACACCTCGGACGGCGGCGGGGCCGTCGGCCACTGGGACATCATGAGCGAGGACTGGGGCGCCAACAACGACCTCCTCGGCTGGCACAAGTGGAAGCTCGGCTGGCTCGACGACGAACAGATCAGCTGCGCCGCCACGCACGGCACGACCAACCTGGCGCTGAAGCCGCTGGCCGCGAAGAGCGACGGTACGAAGCTCGCGTTCGTCCCGCTCGACGAGCGCACCGGCTACGCCATCGAGGTTCGCACCCGCGGCGGCAACGACGAGGCGGTGTGCAAGCCGGGCGTCCTGATCTACCGGGTCGACGCGGACGTCGACACCGGCCACGGCCCCGTGACCGTCAGCGACTCCACCCGCGACTCCGGCGGCTGCACCCGCCGCCCCAACGTGCACGCGGAGCTCTCCGACGCCCCGTTCGCCACGGGCCAGACGTTCACGGACAAGGAACACGACCTCCGCATCACGGTCGGCCCGGCCGCGAAGGACGGCACCCACCGCGTCCACATCACCCGCACCTGACCCACCACCCCAGAAGATCCACAACCCCCCGAGCCCGCCTTGCCCCACCCGCTACACTGACGAGCACGCCTTGCCTTCGTAGCTCAGGGGATAGAGCACCGCTCTCCTAAAGCGGGTGTCGCAGGTTCGAATCCTGCCGGGGGCACAAGCAGAAGGGCCAGTTCAGAGGCTTGATCCTCTCGAACTGGCCCTTTGCCATGATCGCGGCCGTGCCACACACGTGCCAGAAGGTCCGCTAAGAGTCCACATCCCCACGGGTCTTGCGGATCATCGAACCGAGCCGATCGGCGATCTCACGGCCACGGCCGTCGACCACGTGCTGGTAGATCAGCGCCGCGCGCGGAGTGCTGTGCCCCATCCTCGTCATGAGTTCTCGGAGGCTCGCGCCGGACGCAGCAAGCGTGTTGCCGGTGTGCCGAAGATCGTGGAAGTGCACGCCTTGGGTGACCTTCGCTGCCTTCAGGGCCTTGATCCAGTCATCCCGGAAGTTGCTGCGCCGAAGCCGGCCGCCCTGGGGGCCGAGGAACACGTGACCGTCACGGCCGGACCCGGCGTACGCGTCGAGGTGCACCTTCACGTCGGGCAGCAGCTCGGACGGGAAGGCCACCGGCCGGACGCCGGCATTCGACTTTGGTGCCTTGTCGAAGAGCGCTCCGGTCTGCATCTCTGCCTGTGAACGCCGCACCATGACCGCAGCGCTCGCCGTGTCGATGTCACGCCGGCGCAGCGAGGCCAGCTCGCCGAACCGCAGTCCGGTGAAGGCAGCCAGGAGGACAAGCAGCCGGTATCGCGGCGCGATCGCGTCCGCTACGGCGTACACCTCATTCACGGTGAGTACGGGACGTTCGGGCACGTCGTAGCGGTCGGCCCCCTTGATCCGGCACGGGTTGCGGCGAATCAGCTCATCGTCAACGGCGGTGTTCAGGATGGCTCGCAGGATCTGGTACGCCTTGACCACGGTCGGCTCACCGGTCGTGCTGAGGCATTTAGTACGCCAGGCCCGCACCTGCGCCGTGGTGATCGAGGACAGCGGTCGCTGACCGAACGTGGGCAGCAGGTGCAGCCGGATCACGGACTCGTGCCGCTCTCTCGAACGGGCAGCAAGCTTGCGGTCGTTGAGCCACGCTGTCGCGTACTCGCCGAACTGGACCTTTCCAGCGTCAGGGTCGGACCACTGGCCACGGGTGATGTCCGCCTCGATGTGGGTCAGCGCGACTTCCGCGTCGGTCTTGGTCGCGTACGTCTCCTCGGCGCTGCGGACCTGCCCCGTGTTCGGGTCGCGATACCGAGCCTGCCAGCGACCCGACTTGAGCTGTCGCACCGAGCCGAAGCGGCGGCGCCTGCCCTGGTTGTTCGCCATCAGGCAGCCCTCCGAAGCACACCAGGGCGCACGGTGATCGGCTGGACGGTGTGCGCTTCGATGTACGCAGCCACGGCGCTCTCCGGGATACGGACGTGCCGACCGACCTTGACGAACGTGATCCGGCGCTCCTCGATCAGCCGCCGGGGGAAGCGGACGGTAGTGCCGAGGATCTCGGCGACCTGCGTGACGCTGAGGTAGCGATCCTTCATGGTCTTACTTCCCTTCCTCTTGGGCAGAGTTGGCACGTTCTTCGCGGGCGAGTTCACGGTGTTGCTCGATGTCGCGACGGATGTTGGCGGCGAGCCAGGACTCACCGGGGGTGTGGCCGTGTCCGGCGTACGACCAGTGCGCGAGCGTGAGGGTGGTCTCCTCGGGCACGTCGTCGGGGTCGGGGAGGCCGAGGGCGGCGCGGTGTTGGGCGGCTCGGTAGTCGGCGCGGACCTGCCGGAGTGCGCCGAGGGTCGTGGAGTAGCGGCGGGACTTGGTGGAGAAGTGGCCCCGGAAGCCGAGCATGTGGGCCCAGTCGCGCAACTTCCGGTCCGGGTAGACGGCGTGGAGGTCGAGGCACGCTTCGATCAACCGGCGTGGGTGGTCGGGGACGTCGAGGAGTACGAGGGCTTCCTTGTTGCCGATGCGGCGGTCGACGGTGCCGGTGGTCTCGGCGGCCTTGGTCGCGTACTTGGCGACGTACGAGGCCACGGCCTGTTCGGTGATGTCGGAGCCGTCGCCGAAGGCCTTGATGGGGCGTACGTCGAGGCGGTCGCCCCAGCACAGGACCCGGGCCGGATAGGTGATCGCCGGTTGGTCGGGGTCCGGTTGGTAGCGGGCAGGGGGTACGTCGACGCGGACGCGGGCAGCCGCAGCGTGGATGGCGTCCGTCAGAAGGTCGAGAGTGGCCCAGTACGGCGGCGGGGTGTCCGGTCCGTCGGGGCCGTCGAAGCGGATCACCGCATGGAAGTGGATTGCGCCGCGCTTCTGGTATTCGGCGACCTTGCCGAAGGAGAGCCGGGACTGTTCCTTGGCGGCCTTCTGCGTGATGCCGGCGCGGGCGGCGATCTCGCGGCGGAGGTAGATCGTGAAGTAGCGCCACAGCTCGGAGGCGTGGTTGTTCCACAGCACGGCGCCGTCGTAGTCGTAGGTGTCGGGGTCGAGCGGGGTGCCCAACTCCGGTGCGCCCTCAGGGTGGTGGGTGCCGCAGCGGCAGGGGCGGTGGCCGGGCCTGTTGTGGACGGGGCCGAAGCTGGGGGCGGTGAGGGTGGCGAAGACGCGGGGGTGTTCGCGGACGGTGGTCGGGGTGCCCTTGTCGCCGACGAGTCCGGCCCGGATGAGGTGGTAGGTGTCTCCGGCGTAGGTCCAGGCGCAGGCGGGGCATCGGGAGGCGCGGCGGTTGCCGCAGGCGACGCGGAGTCGGCCGCCGGGCTCGGTGTCGGTCGAGTACGCGTACAGGATCTGCCCGGTCTCGCGGTCGCGGGTGACGGTCGTGCCCTGGAGGTGGATGGGGTCGGCGCAGCCGCCGGTGCGGCGGATCTGGTCTTGGATGCGGTCGAAGCCGGGGTGCCCGGCCACCTTCAGCACGTCGGCGAGGGTGGCCGGGTCCAGGCCCGCCAGGGTGGCGGTGTCGGTCATGGGGTCACCGGCCCGTCTGGTTGTGGGCGGGGCCGTGGTTGGCGGTCCAGCCGTCGACCAGGGCCTTGACCTGGCTGTCGCCGTTGGCCGTGGCGGTGGCACCGCAGTGGCAGACGGCCGAGGCCGTGGCCGGGGCGGAGGGCGAGGGCTTGCTGACGTGCAGGCCCGGGCGGTCCGGGGTCGGGGTCAGGTCGCTCATGCCGGTCACCGCCCGACCTGGACGAGAGCACCGGCCTTGGTGGTACGGCCGTGGCCCTTGCAGGTGGGGCAGTGGGCGGTGAGGGTGGTGCGGGTGCCGTCCGGGTTGCGGGTGCCGGTGGTGATCACAGCGGTGGCGAAGCCGTCGCAGTCGCGGCAGATGCGTACGCGGGCAGGGCGGTGCTGGGCCATGATGGGACTTCCCTTTCGGGTCCGTTGGATCTGGAAGAGGTGGAGCCGTCCGGGGCGGCGGATCTTTGGCGAGAGAGCCGCCCCGGAGGGCGCTTAGCGTGTGTTGCGCCTGCCGTGGCCCTTGGCCGCGTACATCGACGCGTCCGCAGCCGACAGAGCGTCGGTGAGAACCGGGACCGGCAGATGTGCTCGGGAGCAGTGGCCGACCGAGGCGGCGACCGGCAGGACGTGGCCGTTGTGCGTGACGGGTTGGTCCAGGGCGGCTTGCAGTGCGGGGATGCCGGCGGTGTGGGCGGGGTCGGTGACGATGGCGGCGAACTCGTCTCCGCCGAGGCGGGCGGCGATGCCGTGGCGTCCGCACCAGTCCGCGAGGCGGCGGGCGGTCGAGGTGAGCGCGGTGTCACCGGCGGCGTGGCCGTAGGTGTCGTTGATGGCCTTGAAGTCGTCCAGGTCGACCAGGACCACGACGGCGTCCGAGTGCCGGGACAACAGGCGGTCAGCGCGGGCGGTCCATCCGGCGCGGGTGTGCAGGCCGGTCAGCGGGTCGCGGCGGGCGGTGGTCAGGTTGCGCCAGAGCAGGCCGCCGTGGAGGGCCCAGCCGAGGGCCGGTAACCCGGCCGCAAGGAGGTGGGTGTCCATAGCGATCACAGGTCCTTGTGAAGGTCGTTGACGAGGTGACGCAGGACGACGGCGACCACAGCCACAGACACACCGGTGATCGCGACCGCGAGGAGCATCGAGACCAGCACCGCGCCGACGACGAGAACCGCGGCGGTGCCGCCGCCGACGAGGAGCGCGAGGGAGCCGGGGGTGAGCTGCACCGTGGGCCGAGCGGGCGCGGCCGGGGCGACGGGCGCGGGCGCCGGGGCCACGGTCTGCGGCTGGTGGTCCAGGAGGGTGCCGGTGAGCGGGATGGTCTTGCCGGTGGGCTGGTCGTTGACCGGGATCTTCGGGGTGAGCATCGGGCTGAACTCCCTTCCGGGGTCTAGTTGTTGATTGCGGTGTCGATGGCGGGGCTCAGGGGCGTGTCGGCAATGAGGTAGCCGCCGAGGAGCAGCAGGGCGACGAGCCACCAGGGCGGGCGGATGAGCTTCACGCCGAGGACGCCGACAGCGAGCAGGGCGAGCCAGAGCGGGATTTCCATGACAGGTCTCCTAGGCGGCGCAGCGGTGGGTGCGGGCGGCGAGTTCGGCGGCGGAGCGGTCGAACTTCTCGACGGAGAAGCGGCAGCGGGGCGCGGTGCACGTGGCGGTGTGGCGGTCGCGGCCGCGTCCGTCGTAAAAGGTGGCGACCCTGACGGGGCCGAACCTCTGGACGTTGCGGAAGCGCCGGTAGGCGGTCATGACGGGTGGATCTCCTCTCGGATCAGGTGAGTTGGAGCTGAGCGGCGATGGCATGGGCCATCGGTGCGGGCAGGCCGAGGCGGGCGCGAAGGGTGTCCGTGGTGATGGGGCTGCCGTTCGCGGCCTGGTGTGTGGCGGCGATCTTCCGGGCGTGGTCGAGGAGTGCCGGCGGGACCTTCACCGCATCCGGGACCGGGACCGGAGCGGGCTCCGGCTCAGGCGCGGACTCGGCTTCGGCGGCGGGCAGTTCGGCGACCGGTTCCGTGACCGGCTCGGGTGTGCTGTCGAGTTCCGGCGTGGTGTCCGTGCGCTGGAGGTCGACCGCGGGCGGTTCCTCGACCGGCGCCGCGACCGGGGCCGATACGGGCTCCGGGACAGTCGGCGTGTGGACGAGGAGCGTGCCGCCGAGGAACGCGAGGGCGGGCCAACCCGCGACGACGATGCGCAGCCAGGCCGGGACGTTGTCGAGGTTGAGCAGACCGGCCGTGGCGATGTTCGCGCCGAGCGAGGCCGCCAGGGCGATCACGAACCAGAGCCAGGCGGCCCGGTCGCCCCGGACGGTACGGAGTCGACGCCAGGCGGCGACAAGGAGCAGGTCGACGCTGATCGGGTAGGCCCAGGCCTGCCAGCCCTTTTGCCCGGCGGCGTGGGCGAGATCGTGCAGGTGGGAGAAGGACAGGGCTCCGGCGATCACGGCCTGAACGAGGACCGGGTCTAAGCGGATTCGGGTGTTCACCGTGTCACCTCCTTGCGGGGGTTGGGCCCGAGCGGGGCGGGGAGCGAGGTCCGGCCGCCCGGCTCCGGCAGTTCGGATCATTCGGCGGCTTCGCCCGAGCCCAGGCAGGCGAGGCACAGGCCGGTCTGCTGTCCGACCGAGCGGCGCTGACGGCCGACGCGGACGGCGCGGGACACTTCGCCGGACCCCTTGCAGGTCGGGCACTTCGCGGGCGGGGGCGGTGCGGTCTTCCGGGCCATGAGCCGTAACTCCTTCTGGATTTCGGCATGGACGGGGTAGGGACCTGGCGCGAGACGGTCACGCCAACCGGATGTGAAGGGGCGTCAGGGAATCGCCGGGGCCGTGGTCGGCATGGGCGGAATCACCTGAGCCGGGACCGGCGCGATGGGCCGGAAAGGCTCCAGGGCCGGAAGGTCCGGGACCAGGTGCGCGAACTCCCGGCAGGCGGCCACGGTTTCCTCGGCCGAAGTGAACGGGGTCCGGATGCGTCCCCAGCCACCGGACGCGTCGGCGGCGACAGCCTGGCCGGGCCGGTCGGCGGGAATCGTGCACGCGACCGGCACGGACTCGGGGGCCACGTCGTTCAGACCCATCTCGGCCGTCTGCTTGTCGTTGACCCGGTGCACCACGCGGCCGGTGAGCTGAGCACGGAGCATCGTCGCGCCCTTGCCCAGCTCGGAGCCGAACCGCTGCCCACAGATCTCCATGTAGAGACCGACTGCACGGGAGAGCTGAGCCAGCCGAATCAGCCCGGTGACGATCCTCTCCCGACGCTCCTCATCCTTCTTCGCAGAGATCAGGAACAGCTCCGCGATCTCGTCCACGAGGAGCACGACCGGCACCGGCCGCACATGCTCGGGAAGCTCCCACAGGTCGGAGACGCCGTGCTTGGCCAGCAGGTCGAAGCGGTCCTCCATCTCCGCGACCAGCACGTCGATCAGCGACGCGGCATCATCCGGATTCGTCGCCAGGGCCGACAGCCGGGCCGCGTAGCGGGACTGTTCGACACCCCTCTTGCAGTCGATCCCGACCAGAGCGACCGGCAGCCGTGCAAGGCCCTTGATCAGGTTCCGCTGATACATGGACTTGCCGGACTGGTTCGCGCCGAGGGTGAGCGCGTGCGGGATCTGGCGGAAGTCCCGTTCGTACGCGGTCCCGTCGTCCCGGATCGCGACCGGCACCACCAGGTCGTGAGCGACGGCCTTGCGGGGCATCCGCACCCGGCGCAGCACGTCGTAGCCGGTCATGCGCAGCTCGACGTACCCGGGCTTGGTCGCGATCACGCGAACTCCGTGGACGCCCCAGGCGTGCCGCAACCGTTCGGATGCGGCGGCGACGTCGGCGGGCTCCAGACCGGCAGGCAGGCGCAGCGTGACCCTCATGCCGGTCGAGGTCGGCCGGATACGGCGGATCTTCGGCGGCACCGGCCGCACCTCACGACGGGCGACGGTGCGCGACATGAACGCCCGCAGTCCCGACGGCTGCACCGTCAGCCCGCATACATCCATCGTCGTCCGGTACGAGACCGAGAACCGGCCCCAGGCCATCGGCAGCCCCACCGTCGCCCAGTACACGCGCGGAGCACGGAACCGGGCGTAGGTGACGCCGCCAGCGGCGGTTAAGGCGGTCGCGCCCTCAACCCACAGGTTCAGGTCGGCCATGATCAGGCCCCCGTGGTCAGCGCGACCGCGCGGAAGGCGATGCCGTGGCGCTTCTGCCCGTTGAACTCGTTCTCCCAGTCACGGGCCTTGAGCCCCGTCACGCTCACCGGCATACCCGGCGCGAGCCCCTCCGGCAGACCCGTCTCCGGGACGGTCACCTGGTAGAGGTTCCCCTCTCCCTCGTCCGAGACCAGCAGGCCCACGGTCGCCAGCGGCGCGTTCGTCTCGCGGTCCACGGCCTGTTCACCGGTCTTCTTGTTCGCCATCTTCGGCTCCGGCGCGGTCGCGACGAACACCACAGCGGTCGAAAGGTCGATCTTGAAGGACGGCATGTGCACTCCCATGTCGAAGATTGGCAGCCCAAATCCGGGCCTCGAACACTCGCTGTCCTAGGACTGCAAGTGACTTGAGTAGAGAGTGGCACGCAGTCCTGGGACTGTCAACAGTCCTGGGACTGTGTTTGACTGGGGGCGACGAAAGGGGTTCGGAATGGCGCCCAAGTGGCGGGATCTGGCGGACGAGCTGGCCGACCAGATCAAGAACGGGGAGTACGAGCCTGGCCAGCAGCTCCCGGAGATCAGGGAGCAGGTCAAGGCCGGCAAGGGCTCCAAGTCCACCGTTCACGCGGCGTACAAGGCCCTTGAGGCCGAAGGCCTGGTCACCTCGTCGCGCGGGCACGGCACCGTCGTACGCCAGAAGGTGCCGCTGAAGCGGCTCGGGATCGCCCGGTACGACAAGGCCAAGTGGCGGGACGGCGACGAGGTCGCGTTCATCGCGGACCGCAAGGCCTCCGGGCGCAGCTACCGCCGCAGCGACCAGACGCAGACAGTCAGCCGTATCGAGGCCCCGGCCGTCGTCGCGGAAGCGTTGGGCCTGCCCGAGGGTGCCGAGGTGTACGCGCGCGAACGGCTGGTCAAGGAGAACGGCCAGCCGACCCACACCCTGACCAGCTACTACAAGCCGGAGCACGTCGAAGGCACGAGGCTTGTCGACCCGACGCCGGGCCCTGCCGGCCGAGGTGGCGGATACCGGGTGCTCTATGACGCCGGGTACGAGATCGACCACATGAAGGAAGAACTCCGCGCGCGAGTCGCCACGTCAGACGAGGTGCAGCTGCTGCAGCTGCCAGCGGGCGAACCGGTGGTCGAGCTGCACCGCACGACGTACACGGCGGATGGCACAGTGGTCGAGTTCGCCATTGGCGTGCACGCGGCTTCGCGCTTCGCGTGGGAGTACGACTTCAAGGTTCCGGACTCGTCGAAGGACAGGGAAGGGCAGCAATGATCTCGACACAGGCATGGGCCGACGCACGACGCCTGTGGGACTACCACCAGATGGGCCACACCCTGAAGCCGTGCTCAGTGGCCATTGGCCTGGGCAGTCACGACCTCGGTGTGGCCGACACGGCGGTGGACCTGTACGAGCGCGGCATGGCGCCCTTGCTTGTGTTCACGGGAGCCACGAGCCCCACGACGCGCGAGCGCATGCCCCGCGGCGAAGCCGTCCACTACCGCGAGCGAGCCCTTGAACGCGGCGTGCCCGACTCGGCCGTCCTCGTGGAGCCCAATGCGCGCAACACCGGCCAGAACATCGAGTTCTCCAAGAAGGTCCTCGAAGAGGCCGGCGTGCACCCGGAGTCCGTGCTGCTGATCAGCAAGCCGTACGAGGAGCGCCGCGCGTACGCCACGGCCCGCAAGCTGTGGCCCGAAGTCGAGTTCGTCAGTGCCTCAACTCCGATGACGCTCGACGAGTACGTCGACTCGATCCAGGACGCCCGACTGGTGATCGACATGTTGGTGGGCGCGCTGCAGCGACTACTGATCTACCCGGAACAGGGATTCATGATCAGCCTGCCCGTGCCGGACGACGTCCGGGAGGCGTACGACAGGCTGTGTGCCGAGGGCTTCACCAGCCGCCTCATGGCCCTCAAGTAGCGCTCTATCTGCCGCCGTTGGGTGGCGAGCTGTTACGAGTTTCTCTACCTCATCAAGCCCCGCCCATCGGGCGGGGGAGGGTGGAGGGGGAGCCTCCCGAGGGTGCTTCGGTGCAGGCCGGCCAAGGCCGGAGGAGAGCAGGCCCGGAAGCCGCAGGGGAAAGCGGACGGGCATCAACGCGCAGAGGTCACAGCAGCCCCAACCACCGATCACCCACACCTCGGGCCGTATGCCGGCGGGGCATCTTGGCCCCGGCCTTGCCGGGGTGCGGGTGGGGGCTCTTGCCCTTCGGGCATCCGGCGCGCTGGCCAATCGGCTATACAGCCGCCGCTACGGGATCACACCCCGCAGGCCCGTTCAACGGGCCTGCGCGGGCTCGGGACTCGGGGTTGCGCTCCTGCCTACGGCCCGCTCCACCCCGGCCCCGGCCCCGCGCCACCAGAGCTGCCCCGGGGTAATCCCGTTTCACGCTTTGGCAGCCAGGAACGTTGCGCCGGACCGAGCACAACACCCCACCCAACCCCCGCCACCGAGACCAACGCCGAGCAGCACGGCACCAGGAAGGGAAGCGGGAAGGGGGAACGCCACCAGGCACGAGGGCAGATCACGCACCCGAGGACGGGAGCCCACCGAGCCCGAAGGCGTGGGTACGGGAGGGAAGTTGAGGTGTGGAGTACTGGAGGTCAAAGCCATGCCTCCGGCGGGGGCGCTCAGGCTCCGAGATGGACGGGGCGCCGCTCGCGAGTGCCGGCCGAATGAGGCTGAGGTAGTGGGCTTCCATCCCGTCTGCCATCGACCCAGGCAGAGCCGAGCAGACGCGGCCCATGGCGTCCAGGTCGTTCGTACAGTGGCGCGCTCCACCTGGACGCCATGAACCACGCCCGCTCCACGGTGTGTGGGTCGACGGCAGACGGGATGGAAGCGGGGTGGGTGGTGGGCTAGGAAACGCCTGAGGGCCCAGGTTTCCCCAGGCCCTCAGATACGTGTAGATGGATCAGGCAGCGATCTTGTTTTTGGCCTGCCTGCCCTTGTTCCACTCGGTGACGATGAGCTGGTAGCACGTGCTCACCCTCGACCCAGTGCCGCTGTGCTGCGTACCACCAGCCGAGGCAAGCGCCGTGATGTTGGCGCGCCAACGGAACGCGGGGTCCTTCTTACCGATCTTCTCGGCGAGCGCCCTGTCGTTCACGTGATCACCATGGCGGCCCAGGAACATGCCGATGCCACCCAGCAGCATCCCATCCCAGGTGTCCTTGGTGCGCCCCCACGCATCCTCCGCAACCTTGAGCGTGCGCTCCAGGATCTCGGGGCCAAAGAGGTCAGTAATGCGAAGTACGCCCGCCACCGCACCAACGGTGTTCGTGCCAGACGAGCCCATCGAGAGGTTCCGAGCCACCAGCGCCGATTCGGTGTCCACGAAGAGAGGCAGCCCGGCCGTCAGCCCGATCTTGTACTCGTCGAGCGGCCTGGGCTTGCTCGACTCTCGGTTCTTGATCAGGAATAGAACCGCCTCCTCCTGCTGATCAAGGCCATAGTGCACCTCTGCCACCAGGGTCGGAATGTCGCAAAGCTTGGCAGCGTGCCAGCGGTGCATGCCGTCGACGATGTAGCGGTCTCCGTTGGCCCGCTGCGAGACGACGATGGTCCCGATCGCCTCACGAACCAGATTCTTCGCAATGCCCATGGCGCGCGGCTCGTTGAGCATGCGCTGGGCCTTCTCGTCGATCTTCAGGTCTTGGACCGGGATGTGGACTCCGTGCTCAACCTTGTGCTCAGGGAGCTCGTACGGATACTTCTTGGGCATACCTCTGCCCTCTCTACGCCGCGCTTAGGAGGATGGCTCATAGCCAAAGAAGGGGATGCGACGCACCGTCAAGAGTACTGAGCTGTACGGGTGGTGGTGGAAGATTTATCGAAGCACCGTCAGGTCACCTAGGTCACACCCACCTTGTCGCCGGGGACTGTCAGTGGCAGATGCCAGGGTGTACCCATGATTGGTGAAGTGCCCAACATCAGGGTTGGCCAGGAATTCGACAGCCGTCGTCTCGCCCACGAGGCCGGCATCCATCGTCCGCTGCAGGCTGGCATCTGCGGCACGAAGCAGAACGGCGCCGAGTCGATCGTCGTGTCCGGCGGCTACAAGGACGACGAGGACCACGGCGACGTCATCGTCTACACCGGCCACGGCGGTCAGGACTCATCCAGGAACCAGGTCAGCGATCAGAGCCTTGACGACCCAGGAAACGCGGCGCTCGTCACCAGTTACCTGGAAGGCCTTCCCGTCCGCGTGCTCCGTGGTGCACACAGTGGCTCGCCCTGGGCCCCGGCCGAGGGATACAGATACGACGGGCTCTTCCGGGTCACCAACTACGGGAGCAAGCTCGGCATCGACGGCTTCCTGATCTGGCAGTTCCGGCTGGAGACCTACGACGGCACACCTCTCCCCGAGCCGGCTAAGCAGGAGACGCTTCCCACCGACGACGAGTCGGACGACTCTGACTCGGGACAGGTTCCGGCCGGCACCGAGTCGCCGGAGCGTGTGACCACCACGGTCCAGCGAATCGTGCGCAACAGTGCCGTCAAGCGCCAGGTCAAGGCCTGGCACGACAACCGTTGCCAGATCTGCGAACTGCGGATCGAGGTCCCGGGCGGCAGCTACAGCGAGGGGGCTCATATACAGGCCCTCGGTAGTCCCCACAACGGTCCGGACACGACGGGCAACGTTCTCTGCCTGTGCCCGAATTGCCATGTCCAGCTGGACGCAGGCGCCATCGTGATCAGCGACGATCTGACCGTCATCCGCGGGGGCGCCCCGGACGGGACCCTTCGCACGCATCCGCGCCATGTGATCGACATGAGCTGTGTTCGTCAGCACCGCGAGCGGTGGCGCCAGACCTGACGCTCTTGTCAGGACAATGCTGTCCGAGGCGTGCCACTCTCGTGCCAGAACGGGCGGGGACTCACGGGGAGCCTCAGCGCTGAAGGGAACGACGTCAGCAGACCAATGAGGGTGAAGAACCCGCAGGTCACACCCTCGTCGCCCCACCTCGCTCCTAAAGCGGGTGTCGCAGGTTCGAATCCTGCCGGGGGCACAAGCAGAAGGGCCAGTTCGCAGAGATCCTCTCGAACTGGCCCTTTGTCGTGGTCGGTGAACCGATCCGGTCGGCGGTCTCGCAGTCAGCGAACGGCGGAGGGCCCTGCACCGAACCCCCGCCCCCCCCCGCAACCGTCCGCTCAAGCTCGTGCCCGTCCCGGCAGCGACAGGTTCCAGTACGCGGCGTAGCGACCCTCGCGGGCCAGTAGTTCGTCGTGGGTGCCGTGTTCCACGAGTTGTCCGGCGTCGAGGAAGGCGACGTGGTCGGCGCGGTGGACGGTGTTCATGCGGTGGGCGACCATCACCACCGTGCGGCCTGCCATCAGGTGCTCGATGCCGGCGTGCACGGCTGCCTCGTTCACCGGGTCGAGGGCCGACGTGACCTCGTCGAGGAGGACGATCGGGGCGTCCTTCAGCAGGGCGCGGGCGATGGAGACGCGCTGCCGTTCGCCGCCCGAGAGGAGTGCTCCGCCTTCGCCCACGTCCGTGGACCAGCCGGCGGGGAGGCGTTCGAACACCTCGTCGAGGCGGGCTGCGGCGGCCGCGGCCCGTACCTCGGCGTCGGTGGCGTCGGGGCGGCCGAGGCGCACGTTCTCCTCGATCGTGCCGTCGAAGAGGTAGACGTCCTGGAAGACGATGGCGATCCGTGCCATCAGCGCCGCGGAGTCCAGCTCCCGTACGTCCACGCCGCCGATCCGCACCGCGCCCGCGTCGACGTCGTAGAAGCGGGCGAGCAGGTGAAGGAGGGTCGTCTTGCCCGCTCCTGACGGTCCGACGACGGCGAGGCGCCGGCCCTCGGGTACGGAGAGGGTCACCGCGTCGGTGACCGTGCGGTCGCCGTGCCGGAAGGTGACCGCGTCGAAGGCGATGTCGTGGCCGGCCGGTTCGCGGGGTGTGCGGGGCTCCGGCAGCGGCTCGGTGCTGAGGACCTCGTCGAGGCGGTTGAGTTCGGCGCGGGCGGCGCGGATGCCGCCGCTCAACTCGGCGAGGGACAGCAGCGGGTCGGCGCAGCGGGCAGCGAGCACCAGGATCGCGAGCACCTCGGCGGCGCCGACGTTCCCGCCGATGGCGAGGTACGCGCCGAGGGCGAGCAGCGCGGTGAACACCGCCTGCACGGTGACCGCGAGACCCAGCACGCCGGGCAGCGCCGAGAGGGTGGAGCGGCGCGCGGCGCGGCGGAGTTCGTCCAGGGAGTCGTCAAGGAGGCCGAATCGTTCGCCGGTGCGGCCGCCGGCGCGCAGCACCGGCTGGGCCTGGACGTACTCGATGACGCGCCCGGTGGCGGCGCGCTCGCGTGCCACGCGCTCCGTGTCGGTCGCCGTCGTCGCGCGGGCCGTCCGCAGCTGGACCGCGGCGACCAACGGCACTGCGGCCAGGGCGGCGAGACCCAGCTGCCAGTTGAACGCGAGCATGACGGCGACGATCGTCAGCGGTGTCACGCAGGCGGAGACGAACGGCGCCAGCAGGTGTGCGATCACGCCCATCGCCTGGAGCACGCCTTGGCCGGCGAGGACGGACACCTCGCCGGTGCGGCCGGGTCGGTACCAGCCGATGGGCAGTCGGGCGAGGTGGTCGCCGAGGCGCTCGTACATGCCGTGCAGCATCGTCGTGCCCACACGGAAACCGGAGCGGTCGCTGACGTACCGCAGCACCGCGTAGCCCGCGACCGCCGCGCCGAAGGCGGCCAGCCAGGGCCCGGCGTCCTCGGGCGCGCTGCCGAGGAGCGCGCGCAGCACGGGAACCAGCAGGGCGTACGACAGGCCCTCGGCGAGGGCGGTCGCTGTCATCAGGGCGACGGTGCGGCGCACCGGCCCGGCGTACTCGTGGCCGAGCACGCGCAGCAGGGTGCCGATCATCGGGCCTCTTCCCCTTCCGTCTCGATGGCATGGGCGGCGGTGTGGATCTTCCAGAACTCGGCGAACTCGCCGCCCCGCGCGAGGAGTTCGGCTGTCGTGCCCCGCTCCACGATCTCGCCGTCGCGCAGCATCACGACGGTGTCGGCGTCGGCGATCGTCTCCAGGCGGTGGGCGATCACCAGCGTCGTCCGCTTCTCCCCGGGCTGCGCCTCGGCCTGCTTCCGGGTCCGCGCCTCGGCCTGCTTCCGGGTCCGCGCCTCGGCCTGCTCCCCGGCCTGCTCCCCGGCCTGCTCCCGGGTCTGCTCGCCGGCCTGCTCCCGGGTCTGCGCCAGCGCCTCGCGTACCGCCTGTTCGGTCTGCGGGTCGGCGAAGGCGGTGGCCTCGTCGAGTACGAGGACGGGGGCGTCCGCGAGCAGGGCGCGGGCGATCGAGACGCGCTGTGCCTCGCCGCCGGAGAGGCGGGCGTCCTCGCCGATCACCGAGTCGTAGCCGCGGGGCAGTTCGAGGATGCGGTCGTGGATGCTCGCCCGGCGGGCGGCGCGGACGACGGCGTCGCGGCCGGCGTGCGGTACGGCGAGGGCGATGTTGTCCGCGACCGAGGCGCGCAGCAGCCGGACGTCCTGGAAGACGAACGACACCCGCCGGTACAACTCCTGGCTGCCGACCTCGCGCAGGTCGACCCCGCCGAGGAGTACGGAGCCGTGGGTCGGGTCGTGGAACCGCGGCAGCAGTTGCACGAGCGTGGACTTGCCGCTGCCGGACGGCCCGACGACGGCCGTGGTCGTCCCCGGTTCAAGGACCAGGTCGATGCCCCGCAGCACCTCCCGCCCGGCCGCGGCGCCCGCGCGCCCGCCGGCCGCACCCCCGTGCCCGTGCCCGCCCCCGGCCCCCTCGTACCCGAAGCGGACGTTCCGCAGCTCGACCCGGTGTCCCTCGGGCGTCACCGGCCGTACGGGTTCGGGCAGGGGCGGCTCGGCGAGTACGTCCCGGATGCGGTCGACGGCGCGCCGCGCGGCCTGGAGGTCGTCGAAGCCGTGGCCGAGCGCGGCCACGGGTGCGGTCAGCCCGAGGCCGAGGAGCAGGAAGGGCAGCAGGTCGGCCGGGGCGAGCCCGCCCCCGGTGATCCGGTACGCGCCGCCGGCCAGCACCGCGAGCAGCACGAACGGCGGCGACAGCGCCACCTGCATCGCGGCGGCGGGCCCGGCAAGACCGCGCACCATCCGGTAGAAGCTCCGGGTGAAGTCGCCCACCGCGGTACGGAACCTGCCGTGTGCCCGCTCCGACCCGCCGAACGCCTTCACCACCGCGATGCCCTGCACGAACTCGACCACGGACGCCGAGATCCGCCCCATCGCGGCGTCGAACTCCTTCTGCTCGCGCAGCCGCGCCGGGGTCATCATCAACGGCACCAGGGCGACCGCGAGGAGCACGGGGATCAGCGTGATCAGCGTCAGCCGCCAGTCCACGGTGAGGAGGTAGCCGAGCGAGACCAGCGGCACCACGAAGGCGGAGACCAGTTCGCCGGGCGTGTGCGCGATGAGCGGGTGCACGGCGCTGACGTCCTCCCCCACCAGCTTCGCCAGCTCCCCGGTGCGCCGCCGCGCCAGCCGCCCGATCGGCATCTGCCCGAGCCGCGCGGCGAGTCGGCGCCGCAGTGCGAGCTGCACCCGGGTGTCGAGGAGGTGTCCGACGCCGGACGAGGCGGCCGTGAACAGCAGCCGTACGAGGAGCCCTGCCGCGCCCGCGAGCACGATGTCGCGCACGTGCCCGTCGTCGGCCGCCCCGGGCGCCAGCAGCGTACGGCCGAGTTCGACGACGGCGAGGAGCGGCGCCAGGCCTGCGACCGCCCCGATGACCTGCAGGGCGACGACGGCGACGAAGCCGCCCGCGTACGGGCGCGACAGGCGGGCGATGCCCGGTGGTGGCGGCGCGGTGATTCCGGTGGACGTCATGCGCCCACCTTCGCCGCGGTCACGGCACGCTGGATTGAAGAAATGTTCCGTACGGCCCCTCCCGCCCGGTTCTGTCCAGGCGCAACGCCCAGGCACGCCACCCGAGCGGCCCGTAGCATGGACGTATGCCAACTGCCGTGCGCAGGCGCGTCGTTGACCCCGTGTGGCAGGCCACGCGGCCGGGTCGGCCCTGCCGCGTGCCCGGCGTCGTCCTGGCGGGGATGCGCGACCGCGGCCCGGCCCCGGTCGACCACCGGCTCGACCCGCACCCCGTGCTGACGCTGGCGCTGGCCTGCGGTGAGGCGGCGCTCGGCATCGACGAGCCGACGGGGCGGCGGCACCGCGGCAGCCTGGTCACCGGGCTGGGGTTCGGCGTGGGCGGGGCGGCGCGGGTGCGGGCCGCGAACGTCGAGTGGATGCAGGTGCGCCTGTCACCCGCCGTCGCACGGGCCGTGCTGGGCGTGGGCCCCGCTGAGCTGGAGAGCTCCGTGGTGGCCCTGGACGACCTGTGGGGAGAGCGGCGGGCGGCCCGGCTGCGCGAGCGGCTGGCCATGGCCGCCTCGTGGGAGGAGCGCTTCGCGCTCGTCGAATCGCTGCTCGCCCGGCTGTCCGCCACGGGGCCCGCCATCGAGCCGGAGCTGGCCTGGGCCTGGGACCGTATCGTCGCGGGGCACGGCCAGGTGCGGGTCGAGGCACTGGCCGACGAGCTGGGCTGGAGCCGCAAGCGTCTGTGGTCCCGCTTCCACGCGCAGCTCGGCATGGCGCCCAAGCGCGCCGTGAACCTCGTCCGCTTCGACCGGGCCGCCACGCGTCTGGCCGTGGGCCAGGAGGCGGCCAGGGTGGCGGCCGACTGCGGCTACGCCGACCAGTCGCATCTGCACCGGGACGTCGTGGCGTTCACCGGTGTGACCCCCGCGACCGTGGCCGGCCAGTCGCTCATCGCGGCGGCCGACATGCCGTGGGTGGACCACGTCCCGCGCCTCTCGGATCGACGGGCGCAGGACGACGGACGACGGCTCACGGCTGACGGCTCACGGCCAACAGCTCACGGCTCACGGCTCACGGCTCACGGCTCACGGCTCACGGCTCACGGCTCACGGCCAACGCTGACGGCCAACAGCTGACGGCCGACAGCTGACAGCCGACGTACGGCGGCGTGGGAAAGCCCGCCCTCACCCCTGCCCAGAAGCCCCCGTTCCGGACCCAGCCCGGGGCCCGGACTCGAACGTGATCAGATCCCCCGGCTGGCAGTCCAGTGCCTCGCAGATTCTGGAGAGGGTCGAGAAGCGGATGGCCTTCGCTCGGCCGTTCTTCAGGATCGACAGGTTGACGACCGTGATGCCGACGCGGGCGGCGAGTTCGGTGAGCGTCAGGTCGCGGTCGGCGAGGATCCGGTCGAGGTGGATCCGGATTCCGTGGGGTTCCTCTTCGGACATCAGACGGTCCCTTCGAGGTCCTCTCGCATACGTACGCCCTCGCGCATGATCTTGCCCATGATCAGGGCCGCGAGGCCGGCCAGGATCAGGACCTGGGGTCCGGACACCGTCGGGCCCGAGCCCACGATCGGGGCCATGGAGCCGACGAGCCAGGAGTGCGACCAGCCTACGACGAGGCCGGCCACGGGTGTGCCGACGGTGACGAACCAGCCGAGGACGGACAGGCGTTGGGCGACCGTGTCCGTGAACGGCCCCTTGTCCACGACCGCGTCGAGCAGTCGGGCGAAGAGCAGCAGGGTGAGGGCGCCGAAGAGGAGCCAGGGGAGCTGGCCGCCGAGGTCGGCCGCGCGCTGGCCCACGGACGGGGCCTCCTGGCAGAGGCGGGCGGCGGTGCTGGACGCCTCCACTCCGTCGGCGATCGGCAGGGCGTCCTTCAGCGCGGCGTTGGCCCAGAAGCCCGTCTCCACGCAGACCGCGCCGTCGTCGGTCATGTGTGTGAGCGCCGTACCGGCGAAGGCGAGTCCGCTCAGGGCCGCCAGGCCCATGCTCACCGAGGCCAAGGTCTTCGTGAGTCGCGTGGTCAACGCAATCCCCCCTCTTATCGTTTTTCGATACGTCCGAGCCTAGACCGGCATATCGATAATCGACAAGTCGGGGGTGCGGGTGCCGCCTCCCGGCGCGGCCCGCGGCTACCCGCCGGGAACCTCAGATCTCCCGCAAATCTTCCGGCAGTTCGTTGCTGACCTGCCCGTACGCTGCCAAGGTTTCGGCACCACCCCGCCCCAGAAGAACCAACGCAACCCCAGGTCACCGGAGGCTCCATGGCTGTCCGTCGTACCGTTCTCGCCGCCCTGTCCGCCGCGTCCGCCGCGGCGCTGCTGCTGCCCGTGCTCGCCCCCACCGCCGCCGTCGCCTCCCCCGACGGCCGGGACGGGCCCGGGCTCGAACCGCCGGCCAAGCAGGCCGTCGCCACGGGCAGCGGGGGCGCGGTGTCGAGCGTGAACCCGTACGCCTCCCAGGCCGGGCTCGACGTCCTGCGCAAGGGCGGCAACGCCGTGGACGCGGCGGTGGCGACCGCGGCCGCGCTCGGCGTGGTGGAGCCGTACTCGGCGGGCATCGGGGGCGGCGGGTACTTCGTGTACTACGACGCCTCGACCGGCGAGGTCAGCACCCTCGACGGGCGCGAGACGGCACCGGCCCGGATGGGTGAGGACGCGTTCCTCGACCCGGCGACGGGCAAGCCGATCCCGTTCGACGAGGCCGTCAACTCCGGTCTGTCCGTGGGCGTTCCGGGCACCCCGGCGACCTGGGAGAAGGCCCTGGACGACTGGGGCAGCATCGGCCTCGGGCAGGCGCTGCGCCCGGCGACGCGGCTCGCGGACGAGGGCTTCGTGGTGAACGAGGAGTTCCGCGCGCAGACCGAGATGAACGAGGACCGGTTCCGCGACTTCAGCTCGACCGCCGAACTGTTCCTGCCCGGCGGCGAGTTGCCGGTCGTGGGGTCGAAGTTCCGCAACCCCGATCTGGCGCGTACGTACCGGCAGCTCGCGCGTGAGGGCACGGCCGCGATGCACCGCGGGTCGATCGGGCGGGACGTCGTCCGGACGGTCAAGCAGCCGCCGGTCGCCGAGGGTTCGACGCGGAACGTACGGCCCGGCCTGATGGAGCGGGCGGACCTCGCGGCGTACGAGGTGGTGCCGCGCAAGCCGACGCACACCACGTACCGCGGCACGGACGTGTACTCGATGGCGCCGTCCTCCTCCGGCGGCACGACCGTCGGCGAGGCGCTGAACATCCTGGAGAACTACGAGCTCTCGTCCGCCGGGGCCGACCGCGCCCAGGCCCTCCACCACTATCTGGAGGCCAGCCGGATCGGCTTCGCGGACCGCAACCGCTGGGTCGGCGACCCGGCGTTCTCGGACGTCCCGACCGACGAGCTGCTGTCCAAGGAGTACGCGAAGGAGCGGGCCTGCCTGATCCGGCCCGACGCCGCGCTCACCAGCCCGCTCGCCCCGGGCGACCCGCGCGAGCCCGGGCAGGGCTGCACGGCCGGCAAGGGCAGCGCCGAGCCGCACGAGGGCCCGTCGACGACGCACCTGGTGGCGTCCGACCGGTGGGGCAACGTCGTCTCGTACACGCTGACCATCGAGCAGACCGGCGGTTCCGGGATCACCGTGCCGGGGCGCGGCTTCCTGCTCAACAACGAGCTGTCGGACTTCGAGTTCGCGCCGCTGACGCCGGGCGTGCCGCACCCGAACCTGCCGGGTCCGGGCAAGCGGCCGCGCAGCAGCATGTCGCCGACGATCGTCCTGAAGGACGGCGAGCCGCAGCTCGCCCTCGGCTCGCCGGGCGGCGCGACCATCATCACGACCGTCCTGCAGACCCTGGTCAACCGCATCGACCTGGGCATGTCCCTGCCGGACGCGGTCGCCGCGCCGCGGCTCTCGCAGCGCAACCGGGCGACGACGGAGGCCGAACCCGCGTTCCTCTCCTCCCCGGAGCGGGCTCAACTCGACGCGCTGGGCCACAAGTTCGTGCCCGCGCCGGAGACGTTCACGCCGTCGCCGGAGATCGGCGCGGTCGCGGCGCTGGAGTTCGGCGCCGACGGCACGGTCACGGCCGTCGCCGAACCGAAGCGCAGGGGCGGCGGCTCGGCGATGGTGGTCGACGAGCGCCACTGACGCCGCGAGCGATCGGCGCCCCGGACCTCCCCGGTCCGGGGCGCCTCCGCGTTTCCGGCTCTGCGGTCCGACTCCCTTGCCGAGTCGGCGAGTCGACTAGTCCGACGCCGCCCGAGCCGCGTCCCACCGCGCCTCGCGCGCGCGGAGCGCTCGTACGAGAAGCACCTTCCGTACGAGGAGCGCCCCTCCCCCGACCGCCCCCGCGAGGCACGCCAGGGCCGCGCTGACCCACAGCGGGGCGCGGAAGTCGGCGCCCGCGGCGAGGGGGAGGCCGCCGAGCCAGGGGCCGAGGGCGGCGCCGACGTTGAAGGCGGAGGTGGCGTAGGCGCCGCCGAGGGTGGGGGCGTCGGGGGACGCGTACAGGGCCCGCGAGATCAGCGTCGTACCGACGGCGAAGGACACGGCGCCCAGGACGAACGCCGAGGTCAGCGCGGCCGGGGCGGAGCCCGCCGCGAGCGCGAGCAGCGGCCAGCCGGCGCACAGGGCGAGCGTCCCGACGACCAGCAGGCGGGCGGCGTGCCCGTCCGCGAACCGCCCGCCGAGCCGCACGCCGACGAACGAGCCCGCCCCGAACAGCGCGAGCAGCAGCGGCACCCAGGACGCGGCGAGGCCCGTGACGTGGGTGAGGAGCGGGGCCAGGTAGGTGAACGCGCAGAACGTCGCACCGTTGACCGACGCGCCGAGGATCAGGGCGAGTTGGAGGCGGGGGCGGCGCAGGGCGGCGAGTTCGCGGCGGGCGTCGGGCCGCGGCGCACCCTCGGCGTGACCGCCCGGCACGGACCGGACGAGGGCGAGGAGTGCGGGCAGGGTCAGCAGGGCCACGGCCCAGAACGCGGCGCGCCAGCCCCAGAGCCCGGCGAGCAGGGCGCCGCCGGGCACGCCCGCGACGCAGGCGACGGTGACGCCGCCGAGCAGCGCGGACGTGGCGCGCCCCTTGGCGTCGGGCGCGACGAGCGAGACGGCGGTGGCGAGGGCGACCGCGAGGAACCCGGCGTTGGCGAGCGCGCCGACGAAGCGCAGGGCGAGCAGCAGCGCGAAGCTCGACGTCAGCGCGCCCGCGACATGCGTGAGCAGAAACGCGGCGAGGAAGACGACGAGGGCGGTGCGGCGCGGCAGGCGCAGGCTCAGCAGCGCGGCGGCCGGGGCGCCGACGATCATCCCGACGGCGAAACCCGAGGTCAGCGTGGCCGCGGTCGGAATGGAGACGTGCAGGTCGGCGGCGATGTCGGGGGTGAGTCCGGACAGCATGAACTCGGATGTGCCCATGGCGAAGACGGCGAGTCCGAGCAGCCGGACGACCAGCGGCATACGGGCCGGCGCAGGGACGGAAGGTGCGGCGGACATGTCGAAGCAGCTCCTGAGTTGAGCAGTGAGCAGGTACCAGAGGTGAGCGCTTCGGCTGTACGGGAAGGCGGCGTGCGGCGACTGCGCGCGGCACGCTCCGGCATACGACTCGTACAGCCACCGGACCGGGGTCCGGTGGCTAGCCTCTGGAGGCCTCGGGGCTCGACATGCGGTGCACGCTAGCCCCCGCCCACAGGCCGGTCCACCGAATTTCCCGGCCCAGGACTCTTTGACCTTGCCCCTGGGGCAGACCCCACGCTCACGGCACCGGGCGGACGAGCCGCCCGGCCACGGAGGATGAGGACGTGACCGTTCCGCATGAACCCGGGCTCCTGACCATCGGCGTCTTCGCCGCGCGGGCCCGCCTCTCGCCGAAGGCCCTGCGCCTGTACGACCGGCAGGGACTGCTCGCACCCGCGTACGTGGACGCGTCGACCGGCTACCGCTACTACCGCGGCACGCAGGTCGAACGGGCCCGGCTGATCACGCTGTTGCGGCGCCTGGACATGCCGCTCGCGGAGATCCGGGGCTTCCTCGACCTGCCGGGCCCGACGGCCGCCGAGGCGCTCGCCGCGTACTGGACGGCGGTCGAGGAGCGGGTCGCGGGGCAGCGGACGCTCGTGGACCACCTCCGTGGCCGCCTGACCGGAAGGAGTCCCGAGATGTACGAGAAGTTCGAGATCAGGACCGTCGACGTACCCGAGCAGCAGGTGATCTACGAGACCCGGCACACGCTGGTGCACGAGCTGCCCGCGTTCATCGGCGCGTCCCTCGGCCGCCTGGAGCGGGCCGCGCGGGAGGCGTGCGGGGGCGTCGCGGACGCGCCGTTCGTGCAGTACTACGCGGAGGTCAGCCAGGAGAGCGACGGGCCGGCCGAGTCCTGCGTACCGGTCGTGGACGCGGCGGCGGCGCGGGCGTGGGCGGAGACGAACGGGCACGGCGGGCGGTCGCGGACGGTGCCGGCGGCGCGGCTCGCGCTGACCCGGATCACCAAGGCGCAGGTCGAGCACCCGCAGATCAACTCGGCGTACGAGGCGGTCGAGGCGTGGATCGCGGAGCGGGGCCTGACGATCGCCGGGCCGTGCCGGGAGGTCTACTTCGCGGACTGGGACGCGGCGGGCCCCGAGGACGAGGTGTGCGACGTCGCGTTCCCGGTGCGGCAGGGGTGACCTGCGCTTATGCCTGAGGGGGAGCCCGGGTGGCCCGGGCTCCCCCTCCTGCGTGTGGCGTGCGCTGCTCAGCCGATGCGGGTCAGCTTGGCTCCGAAGGGCGGTTCCTTCAGGTCCTCCTCGAGGGCGACCGGCACCTTCACCGCACCCTCGGACCCGTCGCCGACGCGCAGGACGCCGACCTCGGTGCCCGCGTTCGCGGTGTGCGGCACGGGCTTGCCGTTGCCGCCGACGGCCAGGTCGACGGTGAGGCCGGGCCAGCCGACCGCCGAGACGTCCTCCGTGGCGACGACCGGGGTGGTGCCGCCGAGGCCGTCGTCGACGTGCCCGACGACATCGCCCTTCTTCACCACGGTGCGGGTCTCCAGGAGTTCCTGGGCGCGCAGGATCAGGTCCTTGCTGCGGGCGGTCGCGGTGTCGATGATCGGCGGCAGGTGCTGGCCGAAGACCGCGCCGATGATCAGCTGCCGCTCGCCGTCGATCTCCTTCTCCGCGGCGAAGAGCAGGTTGCCGCCCGCCTTCGTCGTGGAGCCGGTCTTGATGCCGACGACGCCGAACAGCGGCACCAGCTTGTTGAAGTTCCGCTCGTCCTGCGGGCGCTGGGACGTCGTGGAGTCGAACCTCGGCAGCCGGACGATCTCCTTGAACAGCGGGATCTCCATCGCGGCCTTGCCGAGCTTCACCTGGTCGACGGCGGTGCTGACGGTCGTCTCGTCGAGCCCGGACGCGTCGGTGTACGTGGTGTTCTTCATGCCGAGGTCCTTGGCGGCGGCGTTCATCTTCTTGACGAACGCGTCCTCGTCACCGCCGCTGTCCCAACGGGCGAGCAGCTTCGCGATGTTGTTCGCGGACGGCAGCATGACGTCCTTGATGGCTTCCTCGACCGTGATGACGTCGCCCTCCTTGACGTCCACCACGGACTCGTTGTCCTTCTCGCCGCTCTCGAAGTGGTCGGCGGCGGCCTTGTCGACCTTCAGGGTCTCCGTCGCCTTGTGGTCCTGGAGGATCAGATAGGCCGTCATGACCTTGGCGACGCTGCCGATCGGGATCGGCTTCTCGTCCCCGTACGTGCCGAGGCTGCCGATGCCGTCGACGTCCACGACCGCCTGCCCCTCGGTGGGCCACGGCAGGCTCGGCTTGTCGCCGTCGAAGGTGTACTTCTCGTCGGCGGTCAGCGCGAGCGTCGGCGTGGGCAGCGGACGCACGGTCTGTACGACTGCGAACACGATCAGGAGCAGCAGGACGAGCGGCGTCCAGATCTTCACGCGGCGCACGGCGGTACGCAGCGCCGTCTCCGGCGGCTTCGGCCGGTTGGTCAGCTCGGCGAGCAGGTCGAGCGGCGGCTTCGGCGGCAGGGGCTGCTGCGTGGTCCGCTCCGGCGTGGTGACGGAGGGGGCCTCGGGGGGCAGCTCGGCGGCGGCAGCGGTGGCGGCAGCGGCAGTCGCGGGCTTGGCCGGGGCCGACTTGGGGGCCGAACTCGGCTTCTCCGGCTGCCCGTTGGACGCCTTGGGCTTCGGCTCGTCGAGCGGCTTGAGCGCCACGAACTTGCTGGTGCGCTCGGACTCGGTCTCGGCGGCGGGCTTTTCGGCGTCGGGCTTCGCGGTTGCGGGCTTCGCGGTTGCGGGCTTCGCGGTTGCAGGCTTCTTGGCGTTGTCGCCGTCGCTCGGCTCGTCGGCGTCGGCGTCGGCGTCGGCGTCGGCGTCGGCGGGCAGCTTGAGCATGGCCGTCGGGCTGTCGACCTTCGGCTGCGGGGCCTTGAAGACGGCGGTCGGCTGGTCCACGGGGCCTGCGGACGCTTCCGCCGCGGGGTCGTCGTCCGGCTCGTCGTCCGGGTCCGCGTCGCCCTCGTCGTCGGTGGAGGGGTCGTCGGCGTCCTCGTCGCCCGAACCGGCTTCGTCGTCCTCGGCGGGGCTGTCCTGCTCGGAGGCCTCGGCGGCGGGGGCGTCTTCGGCGTCGGTGTCGTCGGCGTCGGCGTCCGCGTCGACGTCGGCATCGGCGTCTTCGGGCTCGGGCTCGGGCTTGTCGGCCGGCTCGTCCTCGGCTGCGGGTTCGGAGGCGTCGTCGGCGTCGGACTCGGCCTCGTCCGCCTCACCGGCCTCCGAAGCCTCAGCCTCCTCCGAAGCCTCGACCTCCTCGGACACCTCAGACGCCTCGGACGCCTCGGACGCCTCAGCCTCCCCCTCAGCCGCCTCCGGCTTCTCCTCGGGCTCTTCCGAGGCCTCGGCCGTCTCCTCGTCCTCCAGTGGCCGAGAATCGCCGTTCCCGTCCTTCTCGTCGGATCCGGCGACCCAGGCGGCAACCGCGGCGCGCAGGCGGGCGTCCTTGGAAGAGTCGGCCTCCCCCGCACCCTCCGACTCCGACTTCGACTCCGAGACCTCCGGCTTCGCGGCCTCGTCCTCGGCGGACTCCCGCTGCTTCGTGACGGCGATCCGCGGATCGGCGGGCTTCGTCACCGCTTCGCCCGAGGACTTCACCGCACCGTCGCCCGAAGAACCGCCCGAGGACATCCCCGAAGACTTCTGCTGCCCCGACGTGTCGGGGGTCTCGCCCGCCACCCATGCCTCCTCGAATACGCCTTGCGCCCGTGCTGCGCGCTACGCCAGTGCCCCGCGGGTGACCCCGTAGGACGGATTCGGTGTCCGAACCATGTACCAGTGTCCTGTGTGCGGGATTGACCCACCGGCTAGACGAGAACGACATACCTGCCGGTTCCATTACGAACCGGACACGCACTCTCGACAGACCAATGTGAGAGGGGTCACCCTGTCATTCATCCACGCGGGGAGGCATGGATGGGCAGGAGCCGCAGAACAATTCCGGAGGAGCTTCTGCTGCTCGCTCTGGACCCGACGACGGGTACCACAGCGCAGCCGCAGTCGCTCGACCTCGGTCTGGCCGGAGCACAGCTAGTAGAGCTGGCGCTGGCCGGACGGATAGCCCCAGACGGGGATCGTATCGCCGTGGTCGTTCCACGGCCGACCGGAGATCCGACTCTGGACTGTGCACTGGAACTACTCCGCAGGCGCGGAGCCCCGGTGCGCGCGGTCCACTGGATCGGCGGGCCCCGGCTGGGGCTGCGCCAGACCTATCTCTCGCATCTGGAGCGGTGCGGCATGGTGCATGCCGTGGCGGGCCAGATGTGCGGAGTGCTGCCGACGACTCGCTACCAGGCGACGGACACGGCGATCAGCCGGGAGATCAGGGCCCGGCTGGACTCAGCGATCCGCACCGGCGTACCACCGGACCCGCGGACCGCGGCGCTCGCCGCGCTGGCCCATGCGGTCGGCCTCGGCAAGCACCTGTATCCGGGCAACGAGGGACGATCGTCCCGCTCCCGGCTGCGGGATCTGATCAGGCACGACCCGATGGGCGGTCTCGTGGCGCACGCCGTCATGGACGTCCAGAACGGAGTGGCGGCGCAGCCCCGTCGCTCGCCGGCCGCGGCCCGCAAGGCGGACCGTGCCGCCGCACCGGAGGCCGGAGCCAAGGGCATTCCGATGCAGCCACGCCGGG
Organism: Streptomyces sp. Da 82-17; assembly: GCF_046098215.1. Lineage (NCBI taxonomy): Bacteria > Bacillati > Actinomycetota > Actinomycetes > Kitasatosporales > Streptomycetaceae > Streptomyces > Streptomyces sp. Da 82-17. The sequence goes on along the minus strand of NZ_JBJURH010000004.1, from coordinate 402,330 downwards.
GTTCGATGGCGCGGGCCGTCGCCCACTGAGGCACAGCCCGTAGCGCGCAGCACCACAGCCCCATGCACCACACGCACCACCCGCACCACACGGCACGACCCGCACCACACGCACGACGCATGCGACAACCGCAGCACCCGCGCCACTCCGCACCGCAGTCCCTGAGACCGGTTCGGGAGCCGCTGAGGAGCGCGGGGCGATGACCGGCCGTCAGGGACGACGGGCCGGCCACCGCCCCGCGCTCCCGCATGTCCGCACCCGCTGCCCGTACGGGCCGGCCGCACCGGCCGCCCGCACCCGCACAGCACGTACGCAACCGGCCGTGGCCTCCGGATATCGGCTGTTTCCCAGCGCTGCGCCACTCGTTGGTGGCACTCTGCTGAGCAGTAGATACGCAAAGTAGAGGCAGTACGCAGCCGGAGGTGCACGTCCCGTGGCGTCCAATGTCAATCCCACCGTCAGGCGACGCCGTTTGGGCCAGGAGCTGCGCAGGCTCCGCGAGCTCAAAGGCATGACGGCGGAGGAGGTGGCGGACAAGCTGCTCGTCTCGCAGTCGAAGATCAGCCGCCTGGAGAACGGTCGGCGCAGCATCAGCCAGCGGGACGTCCGCGACCTGTGCGGCGTGTACGAGGTCGAGGACCACCGCGTCGTCGAGTCGCTGATGCAGATGGCCAAGGACAGCCGGCAGCAGGGCTGGTGGCACGCCTTCGGCGACATCCCGTACAGCGTCTACATCGGTCTGGAGACCGACGCGGCCTCGCTGCGGGTGTACGAGCCGCAGGTCGTGCCCGGACTGCTGCAGACGCGGGCGTACGCGGAGGCGCTGATCGCGGGCGCGCTGCCGGAGACCGCGAACACGGACATCGAGAAGCGCGTCCAGGTGCGGATGCGCCGCCAGGAGCGCATCAACTCCGGCGAGGCCCCGCTCAGGCTGTGGGCCGTCCTCGACGAGGCCGCGCTGCGCCGCCGGGTCGGCGACCGGCAGCTGATGATCGAGCAGTTGGAGCACCTCGTCGAGATGTCGCACCAGCCGCACGTCACGGTGCAGGTCATGCCGTTCACGATGGGCGCGCACCCGGGCGTGAACGGGCAGTACGCGATCCTGGAGTTCCCGGACGCCGCCGACTCCAGCGTGGTCTACATCGAGGGCGTCACCAGCGACCTCTACCTGGAGAAGGCGAACGACGTGCAGAAGTACAGCGTCATGTACGAGCACCTGCGCGCCCAGGCCCTGAATGTGGACCAGACCCGGGAATTCATCGCAGAGGCGGCCAAGTCCTACGCGCGCGAACAGGTCTGAACAGCCCGGAACAGCTCTGCCGAACTCGCCTGAGCGGGCCGGTAAGGGGCACATTCGGAAGGGCCGGTTCTGTGGGTGCGGCAAGGTACACCCTCGCCTCGTCAACAGGGAAGGCCAAACCGGAATATGCCATCCGGTCGAGTGAACGCCCCCCTCGCACCCGGATGTTGGCGAGTAGCGTCGATCACGCCAACATGAACAAGCCGTTGGCATCGCACCCCCACTTATCCGGCGATACGCAAGCGGAGCAAAAATGGCAATTCAGCAAGGCGCGACGGACACCTGGACCAAGTCCTCGTATTCCACCGGAAACGGCGCATGTGTAGAGGTCAAGTCCCCGGCGATGCACGCGATCGACGTGCGTGACTCGAAGGTCCCCGAGGGCCCGTCGCTGGCGTTCGCCCCTGACTCCTGGAGCGCGTTCGTCGGACAGGTCACGCGGGGTTCGTGGGACGCCTGATCCGCAGCACGACAGCACCACCGGTACAACGAGTACCACCAGCACGACAGCACCACGTGAAACAACAGCACCACCAGCACCACAGAAGAGCCCTCTCGACTGGTCCGCCGTCCCGGCCGAGGGGGCTCGGCCTTTCCCGCACCCCGTGAGCCCTACCGCAGCTGGTCCACGTAGAGGTCCGTGCCCGGCACCGTGGGAATGAACGGCGCGGCCAACTCGACCCTCCCCAGGCCCGATTCGGCCACTTCCTCCTCGCGCCCGGCGAAGAGTTCCGGCCAACAAGGGCGCGGGTCGGACTGCAGGAACCACAACAGCGTCACCCGCTCGTCGACGCCCTCGACCTGCTTCACGTACGACATCCGGTCGCCCGGCAGCGGGGTCGGGCGGAACAGGACGGTCATCGCGGCCGGGGATCCGGCGAGCTTGCCGGGCAGATGCTCCGAGCGCAGCCACTCCACCAACTCGGCGCGCTGCTCTGGCCCTTCGGCGTCGATCACCTCCAGGACGAGGCCCTGGTACGGGTGGTCGAGGGCGTGGAAGTCGCGCGGCCCCGAGGCGCCGTCGCGGTAGACCGTGCCCAGGTGGTCCTGGAACGACGTGAAGACGTGCGTGCGGTCCTGGTGGACGCGGCCGTCCCGGTTGAGGCGCTTGTTGATGCCGACGGTCCACCGCATGTGGTCGTCGTAACGGCCCTCGGTGATCCAGTACGTGGACAGATAGCAGCCGGCCGTGACGGGCCGGGCGACCGCCGACTTCTCCGGGCGGCGCAGCAGTTGCAGATCCCGGGTCGCCACCCAGCGGCGGCCCGCGTACATCCACGGCATGGCCATCGCGCCGGCGTAGTAGTGGTCGTCCTCGTACCAGCGGTTGTAGGCGTGCTCGTGGCCCGGGTGCGGCTCGACCATCGTGATCAGGGCGTGCCCGGGGCGCACGCCGTACGGCCCCACCGCCGCCAGCTCCGCGTAGGTCTCGCTGCAGGTCTCCTCCGCCATGACGCTCCCCTTTCCTCCTCCGTGCGACGCGCATACTCTGACGCCCCGTCAGGAAATCCACCAGAGTCAGGCCGTAGTCAGGGCCGAAGCCGCGGAGGCGCCGATGCTGCTCGACGGAAAGACCGTGATCGTCTCGGGGGTCGGCGCCGGACTCGGGCACGAGGTGGCCGCGGCCGTGCTGCGCGAGGGCGGCAACGCCGTACTCGGCGCCCGCACGGAGGCCCGGCTCGCGGAGGCCGCCGCCGCGCTCGACCCGGGCGGCCAGCGGGTCGCGCACCGCCCCACCGACATCGCCGACGAGGAGCAGTGCCGGGCCCTCGCCGGGCTCGCCGTGGAGCGGTTCGGGCGGATCGACGCGCTCGTCCAAGTCGCCGCCCTGGACACGCACTTCGGCGGCCTGGAGGACGCGGACTTCGCCGCCTGGCAGGGCGTCGTCGACGTGAACCTGCTCGGCAGCCTGCGGATGGCGCGCGCCTGCCTGCCCGCCCTGAAGGAACGCGGCGGCGCCCTCGTCCTGGTCGGCACGCAGTCCTCGGTGGCGGCGCCCACACAGGTGCGGCAGGCGGCGTACGCGGCGTCGAAGGGGGCGCTCGTCTCCGCGATGTACTCCCTGGCGCGCGAGCTCGGCCCGCACCGCATCCGGGTCAACACCGTCCAGCCGGGCTGGATGTGGGGCCCGCAGGTCGAGGCGTATGTCCGGTCCGCGGCGCGTGCCGAAGGGGTTCCGGAGGAGGCGGTGAAGGGGCGGATCACGGCGCGGATGGCACTGCCGGAGCCGGCCACGGACGGGGACGTGGCCGATGCGTGCGCGTTCCTGGCCTCCGACCGGGCGCGGGCCGTCACGGGACAGTCGTTGCTGGTCAACGCGGGTGAGGTGATGCGGTAGGCGCGGCCGCCAACTGCCTTTCCCCGCCCTGAAGTTGTCCATGTACATGAACGGAGATCCTCAACTGGAACGATTTTACTCGTACTTGACTCTCCAGCCGGTTGTCCGCGCCGCTCGCCCGTACCCAGGATGAGCGCACTCGGCGACCCCTGGAGTGAGCATGAACACCCTCGACTGGGCCGTGCTCGGCGGCTACTTCTTCGTGATGGTCGGCATCGGACTGTGGTCGAAGACCCGCGTCCACAACGTCGCGGACTTCTTCACCGCACGCGGCCGCATCCCCTGGTGGCTGTCCGGCATCTCGCACCACATGTCCGGCTACAGCGCCATCATGTTCGTCACCTTCGCGGCCGTCGCGTACGACTACGGCATCACCGTCTACTTCTGGTGGCCGCTCACCATCGGTATCGGCGTCGGCATCGGCGCGTTCGTGTTCGCGGCGCGCTGGAACCGGCTGCGGGCCAAGCACGGCGTCGACTCGCCGCTCGCCTATCTCGCCGTGCGCTACAACCTGCCGACGCAGCAACTCCTCGCGTACAGCGGGGCGTTGCTGAAGGTCGTCGACATCGCCGCCAAGTGGGTGGCCATCGCCGTGCTGCTGCAGGGCTTCGCGGACATCCCGCTGGTCTGGGGCATCACGCTGACCGGCGTGTGCACCATGTTCTACATGGCGTTCGGCGGGCTGTGGGCCGATGTCCTCACCGACTTCGGGCAGTTCGTCATCCAGGCCGTCGCCGGGATCGCGATGCTCGTCGCCGTGATGGCGCACCTCGGCGGGGTCTCCTCGCTGTGGACCATGTGGGACGAGCTGCCCGCCTCGCACAGCGACCCCGTCAACGGCACCGTCACCAGCGGCCTGATCATGGCGTTCCTGCTGGTCAAGACCTTCGAGTACAACGGCGGCATGTGGAACCTGGCGCAGCGCTACATGGCCTCGCCGTCCGGCAGCCGCGCCCGGAAGTCCGCGCTGCTGTCCAGCGCGCTGTGGCTGCTCTGGCCGCTCGTCCTGTTCATCCCGATGATCGCCGCCCCGCTGATCGTGCCCGACATCGGCAACGCGGAGCGGTCGTACATCATGCTCGCCCAGGAGCTGCTGCCGTCCGGCCTCATCGGGCTGCTGCTCGCCGGGTTCTTCTCGCACACCATGGCGATGGTGGCCTCCGACTCCAACGTGATCACCGCGGTCATCACCCGGGACCTGGCGCCCGTCCTCGTACCGAAGGTGCGGCGGTTCACGGAGCGGCAGAAGCTGCTGTTCGCGCGGATCACGACCGTCGCGTTCGTCGCGGTGTCCATGTCGATCGCGCTGAGCGCCGACCCGAACGGGTTCATCATGACCGTCGTGGTGAGCGTCGTGGCCGCGACGATGGGCCCGATCTCCATCCCGCTGATGCTCGGCCTGCTCCCCTGGTTCCGGCGCACCGGCCCGACCGCCGCGATGGTCTCCTGGGCCGGCGGCCTCGCCGTCTGGGCCTGGCTCTACTGGGGCGCCGAGGGCACCAGCGAGACGGTCACGGTCGGCGCGCCGGTGCTGACGTCGCTGGTGTTGTACGTGGGGGTCGGCCTGCTCAAGCCGGAGGGGTCGCCCGCGCGGGCGGCGCTGGTGGAGTCGTTGAGTTCGGACCCCAGCGAGGAGGGCTCCCGGGACTCCGCCCCGGACCCCGTCTCGCGCTGAGCACGCCTTCTCCCGAGCCGCTGATGTCGCAGCCCCGCGCCCCTGACGGGCTACGCCCTCGGGTAGCGGGCCAGCCACCCGGGCGAGGAACCCGCCGGGCCGTGCAGCGCCGGGCCCTGCGTCATCTCCATCGCGAAGTCGTCCGCCAGCTCGAGGATCGCGGCACGGCCCTCCAGCTCGGACAGCCACCCGGGCGGCAGGGCCGTCTCGCCGTGCAGGGCGCCGAGCATCGCACCGGTCAGGCACGCCACCGCCGACGAGTCGCCGCCCTGGTTCACGGCCAGGCGCAGGCCGTGCCGGATGTCCTCGCAGACCGTCGCGCAGTACACCGCCGCCCCGAGCACCGCGTCCGCCGTGCCCTCCTCGGCCAGCGACTCCACCCTGGCCGGGGTCGGCAGGCCCTGGCGGACCGCGCCGAGCGCCTGCTTCAACGCGTCCGTCACCGGCTGGTGGCCCGGCCGGCCGGCGAGCAGGGCCAGGGCCCGCTGCACCGCCGCGTCCAGGGACTCGCCGCGCGCCAGGGCATGCACGATCAGCGCGTGCGCGCCCGCCGCGAGGTACGCCGAGGGGTGGCCGTGGGTCTGCGCGGCGCACTCGACGGCCAGCTGCAGGACGAGCTGCGGCTCCCAGCCGACGAGCAGCCCGAACGGCGCCGACCGCGTGACCGCCTCCGGGCCGCGCTCGGCCGGATTACGGGGCGACTCCAGGGTGCCCATCGTGTCGTCGCCGAAGCCGGTGAGGCAGGCGCGGGGCGGCTCGCGGCGCGCGTACAGCCACTCCTCGCGGGCCAGCCAGCCGTCCTCCTTGCGGCGCTCGTCCGGCCCCCACTCGGTCTGGGTGAGCGCCCAGCGGCGGTGGGCACGGTGGATGTCGGTCGGCGGGTGCCAGGCGCCGGTGTCCCGGCGGACCTGGGCGCGGATCAGTCCGTCCACGGTGAACAGGGCGAGCTGCGTGGCCGCCGTGATCGCGCCGCGGCGGCCGTACGCGGGTGCCAGGTCGGTGAGGCCCTCCGCGCCGTGCTCGGTGCGGATCGCCTCCAGGTCGAGCTGGGCGACGGGGGCGCCGAGGGCGTCGCCGAGGGCGGCGGCGAGGAGGGAGCCGCGGACGCGGCTGCGGAAGTCCTGCTGTTCGGCGCGGCCCCAGACCGCTGTCACACCTGCGCTCACCGCGCCTCCTCCCCCGACCGTACGAGTGCTCCGCAGCACTGTAATCGACTCGGAACGACCAGTTCAGGCCCTTCCGCAAGACCTCCACGCACCCCCAGGGGGCTCCGCCCCCGGCCCCCCGCTCCTCAATCGCCGGAGGGGCTCCCGGGGGGCCGTCGTTCGGCTTCCCCGTCGCCCCGATAGGGGCGCGGGGAACTGCGCGAGCAACCACGACGGCGCCGCAGGCTTTCGGGAAGGGGCGGGGAGGGGAACAGATCGAGCCCGAAGGGCGAGACGAATCGGACGGATTCGAGGCCCGACGGGCCTCAGTCGACGTCCACCACAGGCAGCAGCTCCGGCAAGTGCCCGTCCGACGCCTCCGCCGCCCGGCGGCGTTCCTCCGGCACCTCCCCGTACAGCGTCGTCCGCGCCCGCGCAGGCCGCCCCGCCGCCGAGGCGATGGCGACGAGGTCCTCGATCGACCGGTACGAGCCGTAGGAGGAGCCCGCCATCCGGGAGATGGTCTCCTCCATCAGCGTCCCGCCCAGATCGTTCGCCCCCGACCGCAGCATCTCCGCCGCCCCCTCCGTACCGAGCTTGACCCAGCTGGTCTGGATGTTGGGGATGTACGGGTGGAGCAGCAGCCGGGCCATGGCCGTGACCGCGCGGTTGTCGCGGGTGGTCGGGCCGGGGCGGGCGATCCCGGCCAGGTAGACGGGCGCGTTGGTGTGGATGAACGGCAGCGTCACGAACTCGGTGAAGCCCTCGACGCCGCGTGCGAGGGCGTCCCGTTGGATGCCGGCCAGTGTCCGCAGGTGCCCGAGCCAGTGCCGGGGCTGGTCGACGTGCCCGTACATCATCGTGGACGAGGAGCGGATGCCCAGCTCGTGCGCGGTGCGGATCACCTCGATCCAGGTGGCCGTCGGCAGCTTGCCCTTGGTGAGGATCCAGCGGACCTCGTCGTCGAGGATCTCCGCGGCCGTCCCCGGGATGGAGTCGAGGCCGGCCTCGCGGGCCGCGGTGAGCCACTCCCGTATCGAAAGCCCGGTGCGGGAGGCGCCGTTGACGACCTCCATCGGCGAGAAGGCGTGCACGTGCAGGCCCGGCACGCGTTCCTTCACGGCCCGCGCGATGTCGAAGTACGCGCTGCCCGGCAGGTCCGGGTGGATGCCGCCCTGCATGCACACCTCGACCGCGCCGACGTCCCACGCCTGCTGGGCCCGGTCGGCGACCTGGTCCAGGGACAGGGTGTACGCGTCGGCGTCCGTGCGGCGCTGGGCGAAGGCGCAGAAGCGGCAGCCGGTGTAGCAGACGTTGGTGAAGTTGATGTTCCGCGTGACGATGTACGTGACGTCCTCGCCGACGACGGACTTGCGCAGGTCGTCCGCCACCCCGCACAGCGCGTCGAGGGCGGGCCCGTCCGCGTGCAGCAGGGCGAGGGCCTGGTCGTCGGTGAGCCGGGTCGGGTCGTCGGCGGCGACGCGCAGGGCGTCCCGTACGTCGGCGTCGATGCGGGAGGGGACCATGCCGGGGGCGGCGGCCTCGCGCAGGGACTCCCAGTCGCCGTACACCTCGTCGAAGTCGTCGCGGCGGTCCGCCGTACGGCCCTCGGTGTCGATGGTGCGGTGCAGGTCGGTGCGGCCGGTCGGGGTGAAGGCGTCCTCGGGCTCCTGCCAGGGCAGGCCGCGCACCTCGGCGTCCGGGTTCGCGAGGCCGGTCTCCGGGTCGGCGAGGGCGCGGACGTGCGGCAGGACGCGCGGGTCGATCCACGGCTCGCCGCGCCGGATGAACTCCGGGTAGACCGCGAGCCGTTCGACCAGCCGGAAGCCCGACTCGGCGGATTTCGCGGCGAGTTGTTCGATCTGCGGCCAGGGCCGCTCCGGGTTGACGTGGTCGGGCGTGATCGGTGAGACGCCGCCCCAGTCGTCGACGCCGGCGCCGATGAGCCGCGCGAACTCCGCGTCGACCAGGTTGGGCGGGGCCTGCAGGCAGGCGGAGGGGCCCATGATGTGCCGGGCGACGGCGACGGTCGCGACCAGGTCGTCCAGCTCGGCGTCCGGCATGCCGCGCATCGCCGTGTCCGGCTTGGCGCGGAAGTTCTGCAGGATCAGCTCCTGGATGCCGTGGTAGGCGCGGGAGATCCTGCGCAGCGCGAACAGCGACTCGGCGCGCTCCTCGGGGGTCTCGCCGATGCCGAGCAGCAGCCCGCTGGTGAGCGGCACGGAGCTGCGCCCGGCGTCTTCGAGATGCCGCAGCCGTACCGCGGGAGCCTTGTCCGGCGACCCGTAATGCGGCCCGCCGGGCTCGCTCCACAGCCGCTCGGCGGTGGTCTCCAGCATCAGCCCCATGGACGGGGAGACGGGCTTGAGCCGCTGGAAGTCGGTCCAGGACATCACGCCCGGGTTGAGATGCGGAAGCAGCCCGGTCTCCTCGAGGATCCTGATCGAGATGGCACGTACGTACGCGATGGTGTCGTCGTAGCCGTGCGCGTCCAGCCACTCGCGGGCCTCGGGCCAGCGGTCCTCCGGCTTGTCGCCGAGGGTGATGAGCGCTTCCTTGCAGCCGAGTCGGGCCCCGCGGCGGGCGATGTCGAGCACCTCGTCCGGCGACATGAACATCCCGTGCCCGGCCCGGCGGAGCTTGCCGGGGACGGTCGCGAACGTGCAGTAGTGGCAGCGGTCCCGGCACAGTCGGGTGAGCGGCACGAACACGCTCTTCGAGTACGTCAGCACCCCGGGCCGCCCGGCCGCCTCGAGCCCCGCGTCCCGCACCCGCGCGGCCGACGCGGCGAGGTCCTCCAGATCGTCCCCCCGCGCCTGCAGCAGCACGGCCGCCTCGGCCACATCGAGCGCGACCCCGTCCCGGGCCCGCTTCAACGCTCTCCGCATGGAGTTGGCGGTGGGTACTCGACCTGCTGGGGCACCGTACTGATCCGTCATGACCCGAGGATACGAGCGGGGTGTGCGGGTGGGAGGGGCCGGTGAGTATGGGGAGTTGCACACGGGGTTGAGGAATGAACGCGGGGAGCCGCCTCAGGCCGCGTCGTGACCGTGTGCGGTGAAGGTGACTTCGGTGCTCTCGTCGTCAAGGGCGATGTTGAGGGACGCGTCGAGCGCACGGGCCAGCTTGGCGAGGAGAGGCAGCGTCGGGACGGTGTCGGAGCCCTCGACGCGGGAGATCTTCGCCTGAGTCAGACCGGCGCGCTCCGCCAACTCGGCCTGTGTGAGCCCGAGTTCGGACCGCCGTACGTACACGGCCTGGGCGAGCGCCATCGAAAGGCGGATCTCGCGCCGCGCCTCGGCCACGTCCTCCGGCTCCCCGAGCCCCTCGGCCGTCTTGCGCTCCTGGAGCGTCTTCCACCGACTGTGCGCCATCAGACCTCTCCCTTCTCGATCACTCGCACGAACTCGTCATGAGCAGGGCCGTGTTCGGCCGCGCAAGCCTTTTGTGCTCACGTACGCCGTCGCCGAGGTGCCGCGCAAACGGCTCCCCCAATGTCGCCGCGTGCTCCGCGAGCAGACCGACGTATTCGTCGATCTTGAGGAAGTGCTTGGCCGGAAGCGCCTCCAGCCAGGCGCGCACCTCGGGTTCGATCTCGACCGCGTACAGCTGAGCCACACCCACCACTCTATATGTCGCGAACGACATAATCACCCTCGCCGCCGAGCCCACCCCCTGCCGTGTGACCCCGGGCACTCTGGTCCAATGAGGACATGGAGACGCCGAATCGCACCGCACTCGTCGAAGACCTCATGGAACGTTTCCCGCACGTGCCGCGGGAGGCCGTGATCAAGGAGGACCTGCTGCGCGGCGGCATGGCCTTCGACGAGTCCGCTCTGTCCGGGGGTGACGACGGCGACGTCAAGCCGAAGTCGTACTTCATCTTCTCCTTCGACCACCGCACCCTGCCCGAGCTCGGCCAGGCCGCCCTGAACCGGCCGCCGGAGGAGATCGTGCTCACCGGCGGGCCGTACGAGCTGCGCCGCACCGTCGTCTCGGTGCGGGTGAACCCGGACTCGCCGTACCGCGTCAAGGGCGGGGAGGACGGGTCGCTCGGGCTCTACCTCGACGGCAGGCGGATCTCGGACGTCGGTCTGCCGCCGATGCCCGAGTACTACCGGCACAAGCTGTCCAACGGGAAGTCCGTGATGGAGGTGGCCCCGACGATCCAGTGGGGCTACCTGATCTATCTGACCGTCTTCCGGGTGTGCCAGTACTTCGGCGCCAAGGAGGAGTGCCAGTACTGCGACATCAACCACAACTGGCGCCAGCACAAGGCCGCCGGCCGGCCGTACACGGGTGTGAAGCCGTCCGACGAGATCCTCGAAGCCCTGGAGATCATCGACAAGTACGACACCGCCAAGGCGTCCACGGCGTACACCCTCACCGGCGGGTCCATCACCTCGAAGGTGGGCGGCAAGGACGAGGCCGACTTCTACGGGAGTTACGCCAAGGCCATCGAGGAGACCTTCCCGCGCCGCTGGATCGGCAAGGTCGTCGCGCAGGCCCTGCCGCTCGACGACGTGAAGCGGTTCCACGACTACGGCATCCAGATCTACCACCCGAACTTCGAGGTCTGGGACAAGCGGCTGTTCGAGCTGTACTGCCCGGGCAAGGAGCGGTACGTCGGCCGCGAGGAGTGGCACAAGCGGATCCTCGACTCCACCGAGGTGTTCGGCGCGCGGAACGTCATCCCGAACTTCGTCGCCGGCGTCGAGATGGCCGAGCCGTTCGGCTTCCAGACCGTCGACGAGGCCATCGCCTCCACGCAGGAGGGGCTGCGCTTCTTCATGTCGAACGGCGTCGTGCCCCGGTTCACCACCTGGTGCCCGGAGCCGACCACCCCGCTCGGCAAGGCCAACCCGCAGGGCGCGCCGCTGGAGTACCACATCCGGCTCCTGGAGACCTACCGCGCGACGTTGGAGGAGTACGGCCTGACTTCCCCGCCCGGGTACGGCCCGGCGGGCCCCGGGCGTGCGGTGTTCTCCGTGAGCTCGTTCATGGACAGCATCCCGGAGGGCGCGGAGGCCGAGGCCGCCGCCTCCTGACGCACGGGCGGTACGGGTGTCCGTACCCGTACCGCCCCCTTCCCTTGCCGCCCCGTTCACGGCTCAATACCAGGGTTGCGTACGCCACTTCGTACCGTCCGCCCCTGGGGAGCCGCCATGTGCAGCAAGGACGTACCGCCCACGACGCGCCGCATCGACCGGCGCGCCCTGCTCGTGACCTCGGCAGCGACCGCGCTTACGTTGAACGGCGTGAGCTTCGCGAGCGCCGAGAACCGTGAGGGACAGCAGGGACAACAGGGCGACGAGACGCGGACCGTGCGCGGCACCCTGCCGCCCGGCTCCCCCGACTTCGTCTACGTGCCCGTGGAAGTCCCGGGCGGCGTACGGGAGTTGCACGTCTCGTACCGCTACGACAAGCCGGCCGTGCCGCCCGGCACACAGGGCAACGCGCTCGACATCGGCCTGTTCGACGAGCGCGGCACCGGCCTCGGCGGGGCGGGCTTCCGCGGCTGGTCCGGCGGGGCCCGCAGCGAGTTCTTCGTCCGCGCCGACGACGCGACGCCCGGCTATCTGCCCGGCCCGGTCCGCCCCGGCACCTGGCACATCGCGCTCGGCCCGTACACGGTCGCGCCGGAGGGCCTCCCGTACGAGATCACGGTGACGCTGCGGTACGGCGCGCCGGGCGTCACGCCGCGGCCGAGCTATCCGCCGGAGCGGGCGAAGGGGCGGGGGCGGGCCTGGTACCGGGGTGACTGCCACATCCACTCCTGGTACTCGGACGGGCGCCGCACCCCCGGCGAGATCGCCGCGCTCGCCCGCGCGGCCGGGCTCGACTTCATCAACAGCGCGGAGCACAACACCCAGTCCGCGCACGCCCATTGGGCCGAGCATGCCGGGGACGACCTGCTGATCCTGCTCGGCGAGGAGGTCACCACCCGCAACGGGCACGTGGTGGCGCTCGGCACCGACCCGGGCACGTTCGTCGACTGGCGCTACCGGGCCCGCGACAACCGCTTCGGCCACTACGCCGACGCGATCCGCCGCGCCGGCGGCCTCGTCGTGCCCGCCCACCCGCACGCCACCTGCATCGGCTGCAACTGGAAGTTCGGCTTCGGCGAGGCCGACGTGGTCGAGGTGTGGAACGGCCCGTACACGCCCGACGACGAGGTCTCCCTCGCCGACTGGGACTCCACCCTGGAGGCGGCCGGGCGCGGCGGCCGCTGGATCCCGGCGATGGGCAGCAGCGACGCACACCGCGATCCGGACCGCGTCGGCGGCCCTCAAACGGTCGTCCTCGCCGAGGAGTTGAGCCGTACGGCGATCCTCGCGGGGCTCAGGGCCGGACGGTCGTACGTCGCCGAGTCGGCGGCGGTCTCCGTGGACTTCGCTGCGGTCGGCGGCCGGGGGCGGCGGGCCGGCATCGGGGAGCGCCTCGACGTCGACCGGGACGCCCCGGTCACGGTCCGCGTGGACGTCTCGGGGGCGCCGGGCTGCGTGATCCGGCTCGTCACCGACCAGGGCGTGCTGTTCACGGGGCCCCCGCTCCCGGCGTCGGGCTCGGGCAGCGCCGAGTGGCGGACGACGCCCGCGTACGCCTCGTACGTACGGGCCGAGGTGCGGCATCCGGCTGCTGCGGCGGGGCTGCCGGGGCCGCTGGCGGCGTTCACGAACCCGGTGTTCCTGGGCGGGGTGTGACGCCGTCATGTGCCTGCGGGGTGTGAGGCGCTCACTCGACCGGTCGTAGATCACGCCGCTCACCAGGCCTCACCCGCCGTCCGGCGCGGAGGATCGTCGCAGGGCGCCCCTACGTCGACGGCACCCGGCGCCCGGCGACGAAAGCGAGTCGGTGATGCTGGTCAGCCGTGTCTCACGGAGACTGCTCGGCGCCCTGTGCGTCTGCCTGGCCCTGTTCCTCTCCGCGGGCGCGGTGCACGCGCTGAGCGGGGGGAGCCCGAAGAACGCGGACCGGACGCGCGCGGCCCCCGACGCCCCGGGCTGGGAGCGGACCGAGAACGGCGGGAAACGTCTCTCCCTCGGCAGCTTCCGGGCGCCGGAGGCACCCGAGTGCGAGGTCGGGGCGTATCTGACGGATCTGTACGACGTGCACCCCGAGTCGAACGAGTTCTCCGTCCGGGTGTGGATGTGGTCGCTCTGCCCGACGAAGGAGGCGGACCCGCTGTCGACGGCGACCTTCCCGCAGGGCTACAGCCCGTGGAAGAGCGAGCCGGAGCACACGAAGGTCAAGGACGGCTACTACACCCTGATCGGGTTCGACGGGAAGTTCCGGCACTACTTCGACCGCAGGAACTTCCCGTTCGACGAACACGTCCTGGACGTCACCGTCGCGGCGGCGAAGAACGAGAAGACCTTCCGGATGGTCCCGGACAAGGAGAAGGGGCAGATCGGCTTCAGCCCCGAGATCGACACCCCCCGATGGGACATCAAGGGCTTCTCGGTGACGACCGAGACCCGGAACTACGCCACCGACTTCGGCGACCGGTCCAACTCCACCGGGGCGAGCTCCGACTTCAGCGAGGCGGTGCTGCACATCAAGGTCGCGAGCTCCGACACGAAGGTCTTCTGGGAGCTGGCCGGGCCGATCTTCATCGTCTTCCTCATCACGCTGCTCACGTTCCTGCTGACCTCCGCCGAGACCAGCGCGTTCGCCGGGCGGATCACCGCCCTGGGCGCGTCCCTGTTCGCGGTCCTGGTCAACTGGGGCAAGCTCAGCGGGCTCATGCCGGCCACGGCGGGCTTCTCGATGCTGGGCAAGCTGCACCTGCTGACCATGGCGTACGTGCTGGTCGGCATCGGGATCACGGTGCTGTGCTGGCGCTGGTCGGCGCAGGACAAGAAGAAGGAGAAGGTCAAGCGGCTCAACCACCTCGGCATCGCCATCGGCGTCGTCTTCTACGTGGGCATCGCCGCCTGGCTGGTCGTGGGCGCGGCGACGTCCCCGGCGTCCTGAACTGCCGCGGCCGGGGCGGACGCCCCGGATCAGCCGGATCGGCCGGATCGGCCGGATTTGGTGGTGCCCGCCCGGGCGCGGCAGGCTGAGCCCATGATTTTCATCGCCGTACGTTTCACTGTGCACGCCGACCGCGCCGACGAGTGGCTCGACCTCGTCGCCGACTTCACCTCCGCCACCCGGGCCGAGCCGGGGAACCTGTTCTTCGACTGGTCGCGGTCCGTCGACAACCCGAACCAGTTCGTGCTGTTGGAGGCGTTCGCGGACGGGGACGCGGGGGCCGCGCACGTGCAGTCCGAGCACTTCAAGGCGGGGCTTGCGGCGATGGCGGAGGCGGTCGCGGCGAAGCCGGAGATCATCAACGTCGAGATCCCCGAGGCCCAGGGGTGGGGCGAGATGGCGGAACTCACCCCGAAGCACCCGGCCTAGGCAGCTTCCCCCCGCCGACAGGGTCCCGCACCCCCGTGCACCAGTGCTGTCACGGACCCGGCCCCGCCCTGCTGCACCGGCCGCTCGAACTGATGGAATGGCCGAAACAAGTCGCCGTGCGTACCGCGCATCAGCCCGCTGGGCGGCGCGAGCAGGGGCACGGCAGGAGCCAGACCGGCAAGGGGGAAGTATGGCGCGAGCAAGGGCGCAGAGCCTGCGGGGGGCGGCTGTGGCCGTGGCCTCCGGGGCCGATCCGCGTCAGGTGGCGCAGGAGGAGCTTCGGCGGCACGCCACAGGCGCGGCCGGGACACCGGGCGAGGCGGCGGAGCCGTACGAGCCTCAGCAGGACGGCATCGATCCCGCCGACTTCCCGGCCGCCCGTGAACAGGGCGGTTCGATCGCCACCGTGATGGTGCAGAAGACCGTCTCGCTCGACGAGGCGGGTGAGGCGCTCAACCGGAGTGAGCAGCAGCGCGAGGGCAGGGAGAAGGTCCATGCCATCTGCCCCATGGTGCTGCCGAAGGGCCGCTCCTTCCTGAGCATGCTGCCGGTCCTGTCGCTCCTGTTGATCGGTGCGGTGGGCACGGCGGCCGTGGCGGCAGCGGACGACTCGCCGCTCACCAACCCGCTGTTCGGCCTGCACTACTGGGTGATCGCCGTACTCGCGGTCGCCTTCGTGTGGTGGCGGCAGGGCATGGTGATGGTCCCGGACGGCTGTCAGGCGTTGATCACCCGGTTCGGCAAGCTGGAGAAGGTCGTCGGGCCGGGCCGGGTGACCCTGATCAGTCCGTGGAAGCGGGTGTCGTACATCGTCAACACCACGCGTGAGTACCCGTTCAACGCGCCGGTGCGCGAGGCGCCGACCAAGGGAGGCGTGAACGCCTCGATCGACCTCTTCATCCAGTTCCGGATCAGCGACCCGACCGAGTTCGTGTACACCCTCGGTGCCGTGCGCGGCTTCGAGGAGAAGCTCAGCAACGCGGTCAGCGAGACCATCCGCAGCCTGATCTACGAGCAGGAGGCCGCGGGGATCTACGACATGGTCGGCGAGGACACCAGCCGCCTCCTGGACCAGCTCAACCAGCAGTTCCGGCCCGCGGTCGAGCTGACCAACGCCAACATCACACACGCCGAGCCGTCCGACCGCGCGTACCGCATGGACCTCGCGGCACCGGAGATGGTGCGGATGGCGAAGGAGGCGTACACACACGAGTACGCGCTGATGCTCCGCAAGGAGCAGGACGAGGGCGACCTCACCAAGGAACTGGCCACCAGCCACGAGACGTTGTCCGCGATCCAGGCCGACATCGCCCAGTACCAGGCGCAGATGGACACGGCCGTGGAGCGCGAGACCAACCGCGCCGAGGCCACCGCCCGCCAGCGCTATGTGCAGGCCGAGTCGGAGGCGAAGGCCAATGCCGCGCTTCTCGAGGCGCAGGCGCTCGACATCCGGGCGGTCACCGCGGCCGAGGCCCCGGAGATCCTCGAGTACCGCTACCAGCAGCAGATCCTCGACACCCTGGAGCAGGTGGCCGACCACCTGCCGCGCCTGGTCAGGATCGGCGGCGCGGACGGCGGTGGCGCCGCAGGCGTCGACTACCTGCAGCTGGCACGGGAGTTGGTGGGCGAGCACGGGGACGAGCTCTTCAGCGATTCCGACATGGCGGCCGTACGGGCCCGCCTGGCAGAGGTGACCGAGCGGATCGCCGGGCGCCAGAGCGAGATCGACGCGCTCCTCGCGGCGGAGCGGCCGACCGTGCCGTCGACGGACGCCCCGTCCGGACCGGCGGCGGCTCCGGTGCTGCCCGAGGCCGCCCCCGTGATCAGTGAGGCCTCGGGCGTGATGCCCGAGACCGCTCCCGTGCTGCCTGAGATCAGCGACGACTTCGAGGAGGCCGGCGAATGAGCACCGCCCGTAGCGACCGCAGGTCGGTCATCTCCGAGGCCGTGGCGCCCTGGAGCCAGATCGCCCAGCTCCTCAGGGGCGGCGAGGCCGGCACCCTGATCCCCGTCATCATCCCCCGCAACAGCCGCCGCCTGTGGTGGATGCTGCCGCTGTGGCTCGGCCTGTTCACGCTGCTCAGCGGCGTGATGCTGACGCTGCGCGAGGCAGGCTCGGGCGGCCTCGCGGACGCCGCGTACGGCGCGCTCGCCGGCCTCTGCTACGGGGGCGGCGTGCTGCTCCTGTTGATCGGTGCGCTCTGGTGGTGGCGCTCCTCGATCGTCGAGATCGAGCAGGGCACCCACGGCGTACTGACCCGCTACGGCGCCGTCAACCGCACTCTGGACGCCGGCCGGCACTACCTGTGGCATCCCTGGTCGCGGGTGGACTTCGTGGTCGACGTGGCCACCGAAATCCCGTATTCCGCCCCGGTGATGGCGTGCCCGACGCGGGAGAACGTGCCGCTGCGGTCGATCGAGTTCTTCCTCAAGTTCCGCATCACGGACGCGGTGCTGTTCGTCCGCACCATCGGCGCCGGCAACTTCGACCTGGTGCTTTCCAGCGCCGTCCAGGACGCCATCCGCCAGCGGGCCCGCCTGATGCACACCGAGCGGGCCTACGACCTGCGCGGCTCCGACGTCGCCGACATGCAGGACCTGCTCAACCGCCAGCTGGACCGCTACGGCGTCCGCATCACCGGCTGCAACATCCCGGACGTGCAACTGCCCGCGCAGTACCAGCAGCACCTCGCCACCCGGGAGCGGGTCGCCAAGGAGCGTACGGCCTACGAGCAGGAGTGGGGCCTTACCCGCAAGCGGCGCATCGACAGCCTGGGCATGGACATCGAGCGGGCCAAGAAGGTCCGCGACGCCCGCATCGTGGAGGTGAAGGCGGCGCTCAACCAGGCCCGCGAGCAGGTCGCCCAGCTCCTGGAGGAGCAGGAGACCAACGCGCAGCGGGTCCGCTTCGAGATCGAGACGCGCGGCCGCAGCGGACTGATCTCCGCGGAGAACGAGGCCCGCGCCCAGCGGGCCCTGGCGCAGGCCTACCGCGACAATCGTGCCGTGCTCCAGTACGAGCTGGCCCGGCGGCGCCTCGAAGTGGGTGCGGAACTGGCCTCCAAGGCGCCCAAGCCGGTCGTCGTCCGCACCGACGGCGGAGGGGGCGACAACTCGGCGCTCTCCACGCTGATCGCCGCCCAGCTGCTGCCCCGGATGGCCGCGCCGGCTACGGGCCCGGATGCCGCTCAGGCGCTGACCCGGTACGTCGACGGCAACGGTTCGCAGGCCGGGGCCTGACCCGTCCACCGCACCACCGCCCGCTGCCCGGTCCCGTTCGCGGGGCCGGGCAGCGGCGCGGAGACCTCGGACACGACATGCATCAGACCGACGCCGTCGCGCGCGAGCGCCGCACTGAAGTGGGGCGGCCTGCGGCTCCATGGCGGGTCGGTGGCAACGCGGCCGGCCCCCGGGGAAAACCCCGGAGGCCGGCCGATGCGAGCGGGAGAACGGTGGCTCAGTCCTCGACCACCAGCGCCGGCGTCTCCTTCGTCAGGATCTCGCCGCGGAAGAATGCCGGGCTCTTGCGCTGCATGACCAGCATCAGGACGAGCCCGAGCAGCAGCAGCCCCACGCCGATCACGAAGACCGAGCCGACGCCGAGGACGGACGAGCCGCTGCCGTAGGCCGGGTCCCACATGTCCTTCAGGGTCTGAACGAAGACCGCCGCGAGCATGAGGCCGCCGAGGCCCGGCAGCAGACCCTTGACCAGCAGGCCCCGCACCGAGCCGCGCAGTTCGCGGCGGAAGAACCAGACGCAGGCGAACGCGGTGATCGCGTAGTAGAAGCAGATCATGAGGCCGAGCGCGTAGATCGTGTCGACCAGGACGTTCTCGCTGAGCAGGGTCATCACCGAGTAGAAGACTCCCGTCGCGACGCCCGCCGCGATCGTCGCGCGGCCCGGCGTCTGGAAGCGCGGGTGCACCTTCGCGAAGGAGGCCGGGAAGGCCTGGTACGTGCCCATCGCCAGGGCCGTACGGGCCACCGGGATGAACGTCGTCTGGAGGCTGGCCGCGGCCGAGGCGAGGACCGCGACGAAGAGCAGCACGCCGAGGCCGCTGCCCATGATCGGCTCGGCGAGCACGGCGAACACGTTGTCGGCGGTGTCCGGGTTGCCGAGGCCGGTGCCCTTCTCGCCGATGCCCGCGTACATCTGGGTGGCGACGGCGACGAGCAGGTACGAGGCGACGATCACGACGATGGCGAGCATGGCGGCCCGGCCGGGCGTCTTGGCGCTGCCGATGCTCTCCTCGTTGACGGAGAGGCAGGTGTCCCAGCCCCAGTAGATGAAGATCGAGAGGGAGAGTCCGGCCGTGAAGGCGGCGAACGACTCGACGCCGAAGGGGTTCATCCAGGACCAGGAGAAGTCCAGGGAGCCGGCGACCTCGTCGGACTTGGTGACGGCCATGACGACGAACAGGGCGAGCACCGCGAGCTGTAGGCCCACCAGGGCGTACTGCACCCACTTGGTGGCGGTGATGCCGCGGTAGCTGATCGCGGTGGCGGCGGCGACGAAGACCAGGGTCGTCAGGATGTGGACGGCCTTGTTGCCGTCGAGGGCGGCCACGGCGTCGCTGCCGGTGACCTCGCCGGCGAGCAGCCAGAAGAAGGACGTGGCCACGCCCGCCAGGTTGGAGAGGACCACGACGGTGGCGATGAGCAGGCCCCAGCCGCACATCCAGCCGACGCGCGGCCCGAAGGCCTTGACGGTCCAGGTGAAGGAGGTGCCGCAGTCCGGAACGGCCTTGTTCAGCTCGCGGTAGGCGAACGCGACGAGCAGCATCGGCAGGAACCCGGCGAGGAAGATCGCGGGCATCTGCAGCCCGACCTCGCTGACGGTCGGGCCGAGCGTGCCGGTGAGGCAGTAGACCGGGGCGACCGTGGAGATGCCGATCGCTGAACCGCCGAGCAGGCCCAGCGAGTTGCCGTTGAGGCCCTTGCCCCGGACTCCGTCCCGGGCGCTGCTGTCCTGAGGTGTGCCGTCTGCGGCGGTCACGCCCCGTACCGTGTCTCCGCCCTGGGGGCGGGTTTCCAGCTGCGTCATGAACAGGACGTTAAGTGCTGCGGTTTCCACATCCGGAGGTTGTAACTCCGGGCAACCGTCCTTGATTTGAGCCATACAAACCGGAAGTCGACCATCGATTCCGAGGTCATTTACGCGCGGTAACCCGCCACATCCAGGTTTACTCCTGCGATTCCACGATGCGGGAATCGCAGGAGCACCCCAAATGTCCGTTTCAAAATTTTCCGTCCGTCGATTTCGCCGTCACCCGGCGGACACCCTCGGTCACCACACGATGGACTGCCACTCGCTGTACGCGTGCAGCGCGTACGAGCCCACGTCCCGGCCCACGCCGCTCTGTTTGAAGCCGCCGAACGGGGCCTCCATGTTGCGGCCCACCGTGTTCACGCCGACCCCGCCCGCCCGCAGCCGCCGGGCGAGCCGGAAGGCGCGGGACACGTCGCCGGACCAGACGTAGTCGATGAGGCCGTAGTCGCTGTCGTTGGCGAGACGCAGGCCCTCCTCCTCGTCGTCGAAGGGGATCACCACGACCACCGGGCCGAAGATCTCCTCGCGCGCGACCCGCATGTCGTTGCCGCAGTCGGCGAGCAGCGTCGGGGCGACGTAGAAGCCGCGGTCCATGGCCGGCCGCTCGCCGCCCGCGACGACCCGGGCGCCCTCCTTCCGGCCCAGCTCCACGTACGCCTCGACCCGGTCCCGGTGCGCCGCCGAGATCACCGGGCCGACCACGGTGCCCGCGGCGCGCGGGTCGCCGACCTTCATGAACCCGATGTAGCCGGCCAGCCGCTCGATCAGCTGCTCGTAGATCCCGCGCTGTGCGAGCACCCGCGTCGGCGCCGTGCAGATCTGCCCGCTGTAGAAGGCGTACGTCGTGCCGATGCCGCGCACCGCCGAGTCCAGGTCGGCGTCGTCGAGCACGAGGGCCGCGCCCTTGCCGCCCAGCTCCATCAGCTGCCGCTTCATGGACCGGCCGCACACCTCGGCGATGCGCTGTCCGACGGCCGTGGAGCCGGTGAAGCTGACCATGTCGACGTCCGGGGCGTCCACGGCCGCCTCGCCGACCTCGGCCGACGTGCCGGACACGACGTTGACCACGCCGCGCGGCACGCCCGCCTCCTCGAGCGCCCGCGCCATCCGGTACACCGACAGCGGGTCCTGCGGCGCCGGCTTCACCACCACCGTGTTGCCCATCGCGAGCGCCGGCGCGACCTTCCCCGCCGGGTTGGCCCACGGGTTGTTGTACGAGGTGATGCAGGTGACCACGCCGACCGGCTGCCGTACGGCGAGGGCGCCGAGGACGCTCGCCGGGCCCATCGGTCCGGCCTCCGTGACCTGCGGCGCGAGGGCCTCCTCGACCGGTTCCAGGGCGCCTTTCGCGTACCGCCGGAAGCGGGCCGCGGCGACCGCGACCTGCATGCCGCGGGCCGTGCCGGTCGTCGCGCCGGTCTCCGCCTGCGCGATCCTGGCCGACTCGGCCGCGTCCCGCCGGATCAGCTCGGCGGCCCGGTCGAGGACACCGGCCCGCTCCTCGGGGCTCGTGCGCGACCAGGTCTCGAACGCCTCCCGGGCCGCGGCCGCCGCCGCGTGCACCTGCGCCCGCGAGGCCTCGGGGGCGAGCCCGACCACGTCCTCGGTCGCCGGGTCCACCACCTCGTAGTGCCCACCGTCCGGCTCGACCCACTCGCCGCCGACGAACAGGCGCTCCCGGAGCGTCACTTGGTGCTCACCGTCCTGGTGTCGGTCCCGGAGCGCAGCACCTTGCCGGGGACCGCGCCGGTCACCACGTCCTCGCGGATCGCCTCGACGCCGTTGACCCACACCGCGTGCACGCCGATCGCCTTCGAGTCGAGGCGCGGGCTGTCGCCGGGCAGGTCGTGGACGAGGGTGGCCTTGCCCGCGTCGATCTTCTCCGGGTCGAAGAGGACGAGGTCCGCGTGGTAGCCCTCGGCGATCCGGCCGCGGTCGACCAGGCCGAAGAGCCGTGCGGGGTCGTCGGTCAGCATCTTCACCGCCTGTTCCAGGGAGGCCAGTTTCCGCCCGCGCAGACAGTCCCCGATGAACCGCGTCGTGTACGGGGCCCCGCACATCCGGTCCAGATGGGCGCCCGCGTCGGAGCCGCCGAGCAGGACGTCCTCGTGCTCCCAGGTCTGCCGGCGCAGCTCCCAGGACGCCGGGTCGTTGTCGGTCGGCATCGGCCAGAGCACCGTACGCAGCTCGTCGTTGGCGCAGATCTCGACCAGGCACTGGAACGGGTCCTGCCCGCGCTCGACGGCGATGTCGCGTACGACGCGGCCGCTGAGGCCCGCGTTCTCCGTGCTGTAGGTGTCGCCGATGACGTACCGCCCGAAGTCCGTGAGCCGCCGGAAGACGCCCGCTTCCTTGGAGTCGGCGCGGCGCAGCATCTCGGCCCGTACGTCGGGGTCGCGGAGCTTGGCGATCCGCTCGGGGACGGGCAGGCCCAGGATGTCGCCCCAGCCGGGGATCAGGTTGAGGGCGCAGAACGTGCCGAGGGACATGTTCATCGGCGTGAGGATCGGCATGGTCAGGGCGACGATCCGGCCGCCCGCCTTACGGGCCCGCTCGCTCGGCACGAGCTGGCGCGGGACGCGTTCGGGGACGGCGGCGTCGATGGTCAGCACGTTCCAGTTGAGGGGCCGTCCGGCGGCGGCGGACATCTCGACGAACAGGTCGATCTCGTCGTCGCTGAACTGGTCGAGGCAGCCCGCGACGATCGCCTCCAGCTGGGTGCCCTCGTGCTCGGCGACGGCCCGGGACAGGGCGAGCAGCTCCTCGGCGTCCGCGTGCCGGGAGGCGACGGGCTGCCCGTCGCCGTCCGAGTGCGTGGACGACTGCGTGGTGGACAGGCCCCAGGCGCCCTCCTCCATGGCCTGGTGGAAGAGGTCGAGCATGGCCTGGAGCTGTTCGGGGCTCGGCTTGCCGCCGACCGCGTCCGCGCCCATCACGTACCGGCGCAGCGCGCAATGGCCCACCATGAACCCGGCGTTGACGGCTATCCGGCCCTCCAGGGCGTCCAGGTACTCGCCGAAACCGGACCAGTTCCAGGGCGCGCCCTCCTCAAGGGCGACCAGGGACATGCCCTCGACCTTGGACATCATCCGGCGCGTGTAGTCGGCGTCGCCGGGCCGCTCCGGGTTGAGCGGGGCGAGCGTGAAGCCGCAGTTGCCGCCGGCGACGGTGGTGACGCCGTGGTTGAGAGAGGGGGTGGCGTACGGGTCCCAGAACAGCTGGGCGTCGTAGTGCGTGTGCGGGTCGACGAAGCCGGGGGCGAGGATCTTGCCGGTGGCGTCCTCGGAGGTGCGGGCGTCTTCCGTGACGGTGCCGGGTTCTGCGATCACGGCGATGCGGCCGTTCCGGATGCCGAGGTCCGCGCGGTACGCGGGCGCGCCGGTTCCGTCGACGACGGTCGCGCCCTTGATGAGGTGGTCGAGCATGGGGTCCCTTTCTGTGTGTTTTTCCCCAGTCCCGCCCCTTCCCGAAGTCCTGGCGGACAGCTCCGGGGCTCCGCCCCGGCCCCCGGTTGTTCTTCGTCTGCCGCGCCGTCGTGGTCGCTCGCGCAGTTCCCCGCGCCCCTGAAAGATCAGCCCCTCCGGCGTTTGAGGAGCGGGGTCCGGGGCGGAGCCCCGATTCAGGGGCGCGGGGACTGCGCGACCAGCCACGACGGCGCCGCAGTCGAACGAGGTTCCGGGGGCCCGGGGCGCAGTCCCGGAGCAGTCCGCTGAGGACTTCGGGAAGGGGCGGGAAGGGGAACAGCTACGCGGACTGGCGGAAGCGGGTCGTGCGGTGGACCGGGTCCGTGTCGATCTTCGGGATCACGTGCTCGCCGACGAGGCGGATCGTCTGCAGCGTGTCCTCCTTGGAGATGCCGATCGGCAGGCCGAAGGACAGCTGGTCCGCCCCGGCCCGCTCCCAGCGCCGGCACTGCGCGAGCACCTCGTCGGGGTCGCCGCAGATCAACAGCTCCTCGGCGATGAGGAGTTCGATGATCTCCTCGTTGAACTCGGGCAGGGTCTCCGGCCACACCGGGAACCCCTCGGGCCGCGGGAACGTGTCGTGGTAGCGGAACACCAGCGACTGCAGGTAGTGCAGCCCGCCCTGTGCCGCGATCCGCACCGCCTCCTCGTGCGTGGGCGCGCAGATCGCCGTCGACGTGACCATCACGTTGTCGTTGACGTAGTCCCCGACCGGCTCGGCGTCCTTGATCGCCCCCTTGTACTGCTCCAGGACCCACTCCATGTCGGACACCTTCTGCACGCTGAAGCCGAGCACCCCGAGCCCCTTCTTCGCAGCCATCGCGTACGAGGGCGGGGACCCGGCGGCGTACCACATGGCGGGGTGGGACTTCCCGTACGGCTTGGGGAGGATCTTGCGGGGCGGCAGGGACCAGTGCTTGCCCTGGAACCCCTGGTACTCCTCCTGGAGCCACATCTTGGGGAACTCGGCGATGGTCTCCTCCCACACCTCCTTGGTGAAGTTCATGTCGGTGACGCCGGGGATGAAGCCGAGGATCTCGTGCGAGCCGGCCCCGCGCCCGGAGCCGAACTCGTGCCGCCCCTCGGAGAGGTGGTCGAGCATGGCGACCTTCTCGGCGACCTTCACGGGGTGGTTGACCTGGGCGAGCGGGTTGAAGATCCCGGACCCGAGGTGGATGCGTTCCGTCGCGTGGGCCAGATATCCGAGGAACACGTCGTTCGCGGAGAGGTGCGAGTACTCCTCCAGGAAGTGATGCTCGGACGCCCAGGCGTACTTGAAGCCGGACCGGTCCGCCTGGATGACGTACTCGGTCTCCTCCATCAGCGCCTTGTGCTCGGCGAGCGGGTCGGTCTCGGCCCGCTTGCCGACGTATCCCTGAACAAAGAGCCCGAATTCCAAGGAGGTTCACCGCCTCTACAGTTTCTGACGCATCGTCAGGTGCGACTGCGGTCGACTTTTCCACCGTGCACGGGAGCCGTCAATACCTGACAGCACGTCAGAAACAGGCCCCACGAGGCGTCATACGATGCTCACCCCGGCCAGCCACCCGCCGTCGATCACGAACGGCTGGCCCGTGATGTACGAGGAGTCCGGGCCGGAGAGGAACAGCGCCAGGTCGGCCACCTCCCGCGGGCGGCCCACCCGGCCGAGCGGCACGAGCTTCCGGTACAGCTCGTCCAGCGCCGCCGAGGTCGCCTCCGGGTCGGCGTCCGGGTCGAGCTGGGCGGGGTTGGACATCGCGGTGTCGATCGCGCCCGGGCAGACCGCGTTCACCCGGATCCCGGAGTCGGCGAGCTCCATCGCCGCGACCCGGGTGAGGCCGAGGATGGCGTGCTTGGTCGCCGCATACGTGCCGACCGCCGCCATGCCGGTCATCGCGGTGTACGAGGCGGTGTTCACGATCGTGCCGCCGCCCGCCTCGGCGATGGCCGGTGCGACGGCCCGTATCCCCAGGAAGCAGCCCACCTGGTTGACGTTCACGACCTGCATGAACTCCTCCAGCGGGGTGTCCACGAGGGCGTTGAAGCGGAGGATGCCGGCGTTGTTGACCAGGCCGTCGACCTTGCCGAAGGCGTCCTTCGCGGCGGCCACGGCGGCCGTCCAGTCGGCCTCGCTGCTCACGTCGAGGTGGACGTAGCGCGCCCACTGCTCCCCCAGCTCCTTGGCGACGGCCTCGCCCTGCTCGTCGAGGACGTCGGCCAGCACTACCCGCGCGCCCTCCTCGGCGAAGAGCCGCGCCTCCTGCTCGCCCTGGCCGCGCGCGGCCCCGGTGACGATCACGACACGTCCGTCCAGCTTGCCCATGACTGCTCCTAGTCGTTGAGGTGAGGCGCCACTTCGGCGCCGAACGCGGCCATCTGGTCGGTGAGTTCGCCGCACGAGCGGCTGCGGAAGCGGACCTGGATCTGCCGCACGCCCATCGCCCGGTACTCGCGCAGCGACTCGGCGAGCGCCTCCGGCTTCCCGGAGAGCGTGCGGCGGCCCACGTCCCAGCCGGGCTCGCCCACGTACAACGGCTCGGCGATCGTGCCGAAGGTGAAGGACCCGGCGAGCCCGGCGGCCTCGCGGAGCTGCCTGATCCGGGCGATCTTGGCGGGCAGTTCGGCACGCCGGTCGCCCTGCGGCAGCCAGCCGTCGCCGCGGGTCGCCGCCCGGCGCACGGCGGGCGCGGACGAGCCGCCGACCCAGATCGGCACGCGTTCCTGGTCGGGGCGCGGCCGCTGCCCGAGCCCGCTGAACTCGTAGCGCTCGCCGCGGTGTTCGGGGTACTCCTCGGGCCCGAGCGCGGCTCGCAGCGCGTCGACGGTCTCGTCGAGCACGGCCCCGCGCCCCTCGAAGTCCGCGCCGAGCGCCTCGAACTCCTCCCGCACGTGCCCGGCCCCGACGCCGAGGATCAGCCGGCCGCCGCTGAGGTGGTCGAGGGTCGCGTACTGCTTCGCGGTGACGAGCGGGTGGCGCAGGCCGACGACGGCGACGTGACTGAGCAGCCGTACGCGCTCGGTGATCCCGGCGAGGAAGGAGAGCGTGGCGACCGGGTCGTACCAGACGGTGCTCATCGCGCCGGCGAGGCGGTGCGGGATCGCGACGTGGTCGCAGCAGGCGATGTACGCGAAGCCGCTGCGGTCGGCGGTGCGGGCGAGGTCGGCGAGCTCGGCCGCACCCGCTTCGGCCTCCCACGGCTCGGCGTAGAGCGTGCTCTGGGACTGGATCGGGAGTTGGATGCCGTACGACAACGTGCCCTGCGGGAACTCTTGCGCCATGGCCGCACCCCTTGATCTGACGGTCCGTCAAGTCTCGTTGATGGGGGTCATCGTGAGGGCTGACGTCCCATCAGGCAAGGGGTCGCCCCTCAGGGGCGCGGGGAACTGCGCGACCAGCCACAGGCGGCCCGCAGCGGCCGACGAAGGCAGTCCCGGCAGACGCGTCTGCCCACACCGGTTTCGTCGCCGGGTGCGACCCGGCGGGGGTCGCTCGCGCGGTTCCCCGCGCCCCTTTGGGGCTCAGGCCGACGGCCCCCACAAGCCGTCCTTCGTCAGGCCGAGGAGGTCGATCGCGTTGCCCCGCACCAACTTCTCCACGACCGCCGGAGGCAAGTGCCCCATCTGCTCCTCCCCCACCTCCCTCGACCTCGGCCAGGTCGAGTCCGAGTGCGGGTAGTCCGTCTCGTACAGGACGTTCCCCACGCCCACCGCGTCCAGGTTCCGCAGGCCGAACGCGTCGTCGAAGAAGCAGCCGTAGACGTGGTCCCGGAACAGCTCGGACGGCGGGCGGGTGACCTTGTCGGCGACGCCGCCCCAGGCGCGGTTCTCCTCCCAGACGACGTCGGCGCGCTCCAGGATGTACGGGATCCAGCCGATCTGGCCCTCCGCGTACATGATCTTCAGGTTGGGGAAGCGTTCGAACTTGCCGGACATCAGCCAGTCGACCATCGAGAAGCAGCAGTTGGCGAAGGTGATGGTGGAGCCGACGGCCGGCGGGGCGTCCGCCGAGGTCGACGGCATCTTCGAGGACGAGCCGATGTGCATCGCGACGACCGTGCCGGTCTCGTCGCAGGCCTGCAGGAACGGGTCCCAGTCGTCGGTGTGGATGGACGGCAGTCCGAGGTGCGGCGGTATCTCCGAGAACGCCACCGCCCGCACGCCGCGCGCCGCGTTCCGCCGTACCTCGTCCGCGGCGAGCTGTGCGTCCCAGAGCGGGATGAGGGTGAGCGGAATGAGACGGCCCTGCGCCTGCGGGCCGCACCACTCCTCCACCATCCAGTCGTTGTACGCCCGCACCCCGAGCAGCCCGAGCTCGCGGTCCTTCGCCTCGGTGAAGGTCTGCCCGCAGAAACGGGGGAAGGTGGGGAAGCAGACGGCCGACTGGACGTGGTTGACGTCCATGTCCGCCAGGCGCGCGGCCACGTCGTACGAGCCGGGGCGCATCTGCTCGTACGTGATCACTTCGAGTTTGATCTCGTCCCGGTCGTAGCCGACGGCGGTGTCGAGACGGGTGAGGGGGCGGTGCAGGTCCTCGTACACCCACCAGTCGCCGATCGGTCCGTCGTCGCCCTGCGCGCCCATGACCGGCGCGAACTTGCCGCCCATGAAGGACATCTCCTTCAGCGGCGCGCGCACGATGCGCGGTCCGACGTCCTGGTACTTGGCCGGGAGCCGGTCCCGCCAGACGTGCGGCGGCTCCACCGTGTGGTCGTCCACCGAGATGATCTTCGGGAATGCGTCCAGGCTCTCGTTGGTCTCCATGTACGCCACGGTAGCGCCGATCTGACGAACCGTCAGGTAGTCGTGCGGGGGCGAAATCCACTCACCTCCGGCACCACACAGAGTGCGGACCCTGTGAGAGGTGTCTCGGGCGGCTGACGCAACGGCACTGGACAAGGCAGACTGGCGGGGGCAAATTCCAGTACTCGGACCGGGTGGACCTCAAGGCGGCACGAAAGCCTCCCCTGCCGTCCGACCGACTCAGGGTTCAGGCACGTCCGGCAGGTTCGCCAGGGGGACAACGATGGACGGTGTACCGCGCGTACCCGGGCAGCGGCGCCCGGAGGCACAGCCGCTGCGCTTCAGCGTGCTCGGACCGGTCCGCGCCGCACGCGGGACCGAGGCTCTGACCACCGGATCTCCACAACAGCGCGCGCTGCTCGTGGCCCTGCTGCTGCGCGAGGGCCGCACCGCCACGGCGGCCGAACTCATCGACGCCGTCTGGGGCGAGGAGCCCCCGTCGCAGGCCCTCGCCGCGGTCCGTACGTACGCGTCGCGGCTGCGCAAGTCGCTCGGCGCGGACGTCCTCGCCAGCGAGTCCGGCGGGTACGCGATCCGGCTTCCGGTTTCCGCCGACGCGCTCGACCTGGCCCTCGCCGAGGAGCTGTGGGCCGACGCCGAGAAGGCCCGCAGCGCCGGCGACCTCTGCCAGGCCCGCTCCCTGCTGCGCAAGGCCCTCAGCCTGTGGGACGGCGAGCCGCTCGCGGGCGTCCCCGGGCCGTACGCGGAGACACAGCGGGTCCGCCTGGAGGAGTGGCGGCTCCAACTCGTCGAGACCCGGCTCGACCTGGACCTGGAGCAGGGCTGCCACGCCGAGGCCGTCTCCGAGCTGACCGCCCTGACCGCCGCGCATCCGCTGCGCGAACGGCTCCGCGAGCTCCTGATGCTCGCCCTGTACCGCTCCGGCCGCCAGGCCGAGGCCCTCGCCGTGTACGCGGACACCCGCCGCCTCCTCGCCGACGAGCTGGGCGTCGACCCCCGCGCCGGCCTGTCCGAGCTGCAGCAGCGGATCCTGCAGGCCGACCCGGGCCTCGCCGAACCGTCGGCCGCGCTCGCGGAAACACCCGCCGCGCCGGTCCGCCCGGCCCAACTCCCCGCCACCGTCCCGGACTTCACCGGGCGTTCCGCTTTCGTCGAGGAACTCGGCGCCGTGCTCGCCTCCGCCGAGGGGCGGGTCATGGCGGTCTCCGCGCTCGCGGGCATCGGCGGCGTCGGCAAGACCACCCTCGCCGTGCACGTCGCGCACGCGGCCCGCATCCAGTTCCCCGACGGGCAGCTGTACGTCGACCTGCAAGGCGCGGGCGCGCGCGCCGCCGAGCCGGAGACGGTGCTCGGGGCGTTCCTGCGCGCCCTCGGCACGGCCGACTCGGCCATTCCGGACACCCTGGAGGAACGCGCGGCCCTGTACCGCTCGTTGCTGGACGGCCGCCGCGTCCTCGTCCTCCTGGACAACGCCCGCGACGCAGCCCAGGTCAGGCCCCTCCTTCCCGGCACGGAAGGCTGCGCGGCGCTGATCACCTCGCGGGTCCGGATGGTCGACCTGGCGGGCGCGCATCTCGTGGACCTGGACGTGATGTCGCCGGAGGAGGCGCTGCAGCTCTTCACCCGGATCGTCGGCGAGGAACGGGTCGCGTCCGAGCGCGAGGCCGCCCTGGACGTGGTCGCCGCCTGCGGTTTCCTCCCGCTGGCCATCCGCATCGCCGCCTCCCGCCTCGCCTCCCGGCGCACCTGGACGGTCTCCACACTCGCCGCGAAGCTCGCCGACGAACGGCGCCGCCTGGACGAGCTGCAGGCGGGCGACCTCGCGGTGAAGGCGACGTTCGAGCTCGGGTACGGGCAGCTGGAGCCCGCCCAGGCCCGCGCGTTCCGCCTCCTCGGCCTGGCGGACGGCCCGGACCTGTCGCTCGCTGCGGCCGCGGCGATGCTGGACCTGCCGGTCGAGGACACGGAGGACCTCCTGGAGGCCCTCGTCGACACGTCCCTGGTGGAATCGGCGGCCCCGGGCCGCTACCGCTACCACGACCTGGTCAGGCTCTACGCGCGTGCGTGCGCGGAACGGGACGAACAGCCGCCGGTGGAGCGGGAGTTGGCGCTTTCGCGGTTGCTGGACTTCTATCTGGCGACGGCGGCGGAGGTCTACGCTCTCGAGCGGCCCGGCGACCGGCTGGTCGACCACCTGGAGCCGACCAGCCGCCCCGGCCTCAAGTTCACCGACGGCACGTCGGCTGTCGACTGGCTCTACACCGAGGCCCACGTACTGCTGGCCTGCGTCCGGCAGTCCGCCGCAGCGGGCGAGCTCCGGCGGGCCGTCGACCTGCTCTGGGCCGCCAAGGACCTGGCGGAGTCCGGCGCCAACTCACGCCAGTACGAGGCAGCAGCTGTGACGGTGCGGGACGCCGCACAGGCCGCGGGCGACGCACGCACCGAGGGCCGGGCACGGACGACCCTGACCAACGTGTACCTGGTCTCCGGCCGCTTCGACCAGGCGGACGAGGAGGCCCGCCTCGCCATGATGCTCGCCCGCTCGGAAGGCGACCCCGTGCCCAGCTGCTGGGCGGCCAACGACCGGGGCATCATCGCCATTTACCAGAGCCGGAACGAGGACGGCGAGCAGTACCTGCAGCAGGCCATCGACAACTTCCGCGCCATCGGGAACCAGGTGGGCGAGGCCAGCGCCTTGTGCAACCTCTCGCGCATCCACGTGTCCATGGGGCGCACCACCAGCGCCGTGGAGCTCGCACAGCGCGGCATCAGCATCTACGACGAGATGGGCCTGACCCTGCGTCTCGCCAATGGCAGGTTCGCCCTGGGCATCGCACTGACCAAGGCCGGGAGGCACGCGGAAGCGCTGGACCAACTCTCCGACGCCTTGGACATCTTCACCGAGAACCGCCAGCGGCTCTGGCAGGGCACGACGCACTTCCGGATCGCCGAAGCCCACCTCGCCGCCCGCCGCCCGGCTCAGGCCGCCCGGCATGCGGAGCAGGCGCTGGTCCTGAAGTGCATCGGCGGCGACTGGATGCTCGGGAACGTCCTCACCACGCTGGGCCGGGCCCTGTCCGACCTCGGGCAGGCCGACCGTGCACGGGCCTGCTGGCAGGAAGCCCTGGCCATCTACGAGCAGACGGGTGCCGCCGAGGCGGAAGAAGTGCGCGGTCTCCTCACCCCGATCGCGGCCGCCTAGCCCGAACTGCCGCGCGGAGCGGAGCCGTTCATCATTCGTTTATCGCTACACGGCAGTCTTCTGGTTGTCGATCCGTCGCGTCGGGGGGCAGACGGTTCGGCGAGGAGCCCCGCCGTTAAGGTAACGGCTCCATGTGCCCGTCCGGCGGTCCTCGGGGGAGTCGCCGGACGGGCAGTTGTTCCCGAATACGCCTGAGCCACCAGGGGGTTCTTTCCATGAGCGACGCCGACAAGAAGACCACCATCAAGCCGCAGGACAACCACGCCGGCAGCGAGCCCGCCGACGAGATCACCACCAAGGACAACCACGCGGGCAGCGAACCGGCCACGATCACCACGCAGGACAACCACGCCGGCAGCGAGCCCGCGTAACCGCCCTGCCCCCGCACGGGGGAATCGGCCGCGACGGCGCGGAGGGGGAGCCGTCGCGGCCGAGGCGTGTCGTTGGGATTCAGCCGAGTCCTGGCGCGATCCTTTCACCTCCTCGAACTGCAGATCGATTACAGATAGCGTTCCAGGCGTCCAACAGCACCTTTTCCTCCAGGAGTTGAAGTGACCCGCACCAAGAAGATCCTCGCCAGCTTCGCCATCGCCGCGGCCACCGCCGGCGCTGCGGCCGCCCCGGCCGTCGCCGACAGCCACGCGGGCATCGTGGCCCCGCAGGACAGCCACGCCGGCTTCACGACGCAGGACAGCCACGCGGGCGTCACGACGCAGGACAGCCACGCGGGCGTCACGCCGGAGGACAGCCACGCCGGCTGACCAGCCACCGCGCAGCGGGGACCGGCTCGTCGCCGGTCCCCGCTGTTGTGCGTGCAGGTCAGCTCGGCAGCCGCAGGCTCCCCACCACGTTCACCCCACCCACCCACTGAACCGTCGCGTTCGCGCAGCGCACCGCCAGACGCGGCTCGCTCGGGTAGTCCGGGTCCGGGAGGGCGAGGGCCAAGCGGTAGGTACCGGGCGGGAGTTGGGACTCGCCGAGGACTCCTCGTACCGTCGAAATCCTCGGCTCCGCGTGGTCGTCCGTGGTCTCCGCTCGGCCCTGCGGGCGCCAGTCGCGCCAGTCGGCGTTCGTGTCCGTGGACGTGACCGTGCGGCCGTCGGGGGCGAGGAGGAGCAGGCGTACGGGGCGCGGGTGTTTGGGTGGGGCGAAGCCGCGGTTGCGGAGGTCGACCTCGACCGTCAGGCCGTCGGCCGTCCGGTCCCAGCGGGCCTCCTGGAGCTCGATGCGGTAGCCCAAGTGGTCGCGGATGTACTCGAATTGGGTGCGGGGGACGGCCCGCCCCTGCCGGTCGCGGAAGTAGCCGTCGGACACCGGCAGCAGCGCCTCCCGGACCTCCCGCTCCGTCACGTCCGTCGTCCGCCACGCCGGGACCGTGACCGTCGCGTTGTGGACGATCGAGAGGGAGTCGAAGCGCAGCGTCTGCAGGCGGCGGGCCGCGGGGACGCCCGGGATGACCTTGCTCCACGCGTACGGGTCCGCGCTCTGCCCCTTGTCCCAGGGCATCTCCCCGTCCGTCATGCGGTCGGACGTGACGTCGAGATACGTCTGCCACTCGGGGTTGGACGGGACGTAGTAGTCCCACTGCCCCTCCCCCAGCGTCACGTAGTCGTTGTGGAAGCCGACACGGTCGAGGATCGCCTCGTTCTGGATCATGTTCCGCTTCTCCGCGTACCGCACCTGCGTGTGCAGCCCCGGAGGCAGCGCCTCGACCAGCGAGGTCATGATGGCGGTCACCGCGTCGGGGTACGTCTCGTGCCGGTAGTAGCTCCCGTGCCACTCGCCCCACGCGCCCAGGAACCCGGCCTGCCACACGGCGATCACGTCCCGGTTCCGCCGTACCAGCGGGGCGAGTTGGGCGATGTGCCGCTGGATGTGCTGCACGGTGTAGCGGCGGTTCTCGCGCACCCCGTCGTCGTACACGAACCGCAGCACCGCCGCGTACCCCTTGCGGCGCAGGCCCGCGAAGACCTTCTCGATGTTGTCGAGCGCACTCTGCGGGAGGTCCGTGGTGGCGTACTCCCAGAGGTAGAAGTACAGCTGCGTGAGGTGCGCGCCCGCGCCGTACTCGCGCTCCAGGAGGTCGAGCGTCGCCGCCGAATCCGGGCTGTGGTCGGCCTCGTTGGCCCACGGGCTGCTCAGGTCGCTCGCGTTGTACGACATCTCGTACCGGAACCCGCGCCGCGGCGTCCGCAGCGGGGCCCGGCCGTCGGGGTCGTCGGGGCGGATGCCGCGATGGACCGTGCGGCCGGCGGTGGCCGGGGCGGGGCGGGGTGCGGCGGCGGCAGTCGTGGAGCCCAGGCCGCCGAGCAGGGGCACGGCTCCTGCCGCGGCCGCCAGGACCCGGCGTCTGCTGGGCGAACTTCCGTGCGGGGCAGGCAGGTTGAGGCTGAGGTTGGCGTTCTCTCCGGGTACGGGCATCGGCGGCTCCCTCGGTGTGGTCGCCGCGACCGGTACGCGGCGACCCACCGGAGTGTCCAGGCGCCCGCATCCGGCGGCCATGGACGGAACCCGCCGACAGGTGGACTTTCCGCCCGCCAGCAGCTCCGGCCGCCCGCCCGCCAGCAGCTCCGGCCGCCTAGAACCGCAGCGCCGCCGCGATCCGCCCGCTGTCCGCGAGCGAGTCGTCCGGTACGAACGTGACCTCGCCGCCCGCCTCCAGGACGCTCTCGACCACGTCGTCGACGATGTCGGAGATCGCGTCGATGTCGTCGTCGGCGGCCGGGGTGAGGTGGCCCTCGCCCGCGCGTACCGTCGTGCGGAAGTGCTCCTCGACGACGAGGTGCTCGACCCGGCCGCTGGTCGCCGCGTCCCACACCTCGTCGAGCCCGGCGGCATACGCCTTGCGACCGCGTGCCGCGTCCAGCTTCTCGTGGGCCGCCGCGACCTCCCGCTGAGCGGCAGCGGCCCGGGCCGGGGCGACCGCCTCGGCGACCGCGGCGGCGGAACCGTGCCCCATGCCGCCGTGCGGGATCTGCTCGGCGCCCTTCGCGGCCGTACCCGACTCGTCGAGCAGGGCGAGCGCCGCGGGCTCCCCGGCGACGTACAGCGGGCGCGACTCCTCGCCCAGGACCTCGGCGAGAGCGGCGTCGGCCTCGCGGAAGAAGCGCTTGGCCTGCTCGTCGCGGTAGGTGCTGGCGATGTCGCCGACCTGCTCCTTCCGCTCGACGTCCGGGTCCTCCAGGCTGCGGGTGCGCGGGAAGCCGTGGCCCTCGTACTCCGTGAGGTCGTCGCCGCGGCCGTCCCACAGGGCGATGCGGTCGGCGGCCACGGTCAGCACCCAGTACGGGCGCTGCGCGGCGGCGGACGCGACGAGGTTGCGGGTGAGGAACGTGTCGCCGAGGACCACGCGCGCGGGCACGTCCCGGCACAGCGCCCAGGTCTGCAGCTCGCCACGCGCTGCGAAGATCACGAGGCCGTCGCCGGCCTGCTGCAGGTCGGTCTCCGTCACGGCCTCCCGCAGCCGCTCCTCGATGTCCTCGGCGTTGCCCGCGGTCACTGCCGGGTCCGCCTCCAGCTGCCGCACGGCCTCGGTCACGAGGTTCTTCAGCCGGATCGCGTCCTGCTCGTTCTCCGGCCGCCGCCGGTGCGTGGGCAGTACGACGGTCACCGCCGGGTACGGGCGCTGTTTGCGCAGGTCGGAGAGGAGTGCGGGGGTGAGCGTGGACTGCATGGCGCTGCCTTCCGTACGGTGCTGCGGGGCTCTCCGTCCAGGTACTGCCGCCCCCGCCGCCCCGAAATCCGCCCCCTCGGCCATGCTCCCCCCATCGGCCCACCCCCGCACGCGGAACGGTCGCCTCGGGCAAGAGCCGGGCCACTACCGCCCTCGGTACGGCCGCCCGGGCGCGGGCGGGGCTTGCGGGTGCGGCATCTGCGACACCGCGCATTGCTGGCCGGGGTCCCGCGAACACCCCCTCACCGGGGGGGCTCTCAGTGACCGAATGGCCCGTACCGCCGCGCACACCCCCGTCTTGCGCTCGCCTCGACCTATCGATCACGGCCCTCGGGCACGTCCTGGACCTTCCGGCCCCTGCTCCACAGCTCCTCGGCTGATTCCGTGAAGCGGTCGAACATGCCGCCGGTTTCGGCCCTGCGCAGGTGAAGCAGCGGGGAGTCGTGGCCGACCAGACGTGGCAAGTGCGGTGTCACGAGTACGTCGTCGTCGAAGCGGAACGTCGAGAGCGACACGTGGTTGACGGCGTCCTCCGCGGCGCTGAACCGCACCTCCACGCCGTCCTGCGGCCCGAGCCGCGCCACCTCGTCGAGGGTCATGCGGATGCGCGTGGAGACGGTCAACGCCACGTCCTCGATCGTTTCGCGGTCCCGCGTGGTCCGGCCCTCCGGGTCGCCCAGCAGGATGCGGATACGGCAGCCCTCGGCGGCCTTGGCGCGGAGGGTGTCGTTGAAGTGCGGCTGCTGGGTCCAGAGGAAGTAGTTCGTGTAACCCGCCAGGTAGATCTCGGACTTGGCGCCCGCCACGAGTTCCCCCCAGAGCGTCGAGGGTGCGGCTGAACGGTACGGATACGTCCGGACGATCTCCCGGTCCGCCCCGGTCTTGATGCGGTCCGTCACTGCTTGAGGCCACAACATCTCTTCGTCCACTCCCAGTGCCCTTGCGGCGTCCATGCGGCTCTGGCGGTGCGGCTGGGAGGTGTCGTCCAGCCAGCGCTTGACCGTCCTTGGGGAGACCCCGATTCTCCTCGCCAGTCGCTGAGGTGTCATCCGGGCTTCGGCCATAGCCGACTCTAGCCGTTCGTTCAAGACAACCCCCGTGGACACTTTGGACATTGTCACCGTAGTGAGCGACGCCCCAACTGTCCTTGGAACGTGGCCACTTGTGACTCGTCTGCCGCGCCAGCATCCGTCGACATGCGCGACGAAACGAAGGAGAGCCCGGCGATGCGTTACGGAACCGAAGACGTGGTCATGGACGTCGAACGCTGCCTCGT
This sequence comes from Streptomyces sp. Da 82-17, assembly GCF_046098215.1. Lineage (NCBI taxonomy): Bacteria > Bacillati > Actinomycetota > Actinomycetes > Kitasatosporales > Streptomycetaceae > Streptomyces > Streptomyces sp. Da 82-17. Next base: position 366,058 of record NZ_JBJURH010000004.1, on the reverse strand, counting down.
CGGCCAGGTCAAGGGCTGCGCCGAGGACAGGGTCGTGCTGGAACGCCCGAGCGGGGCCCGCTGGACCCAACGGATCGCATCGGTACGGACCGCGAGCCCGGAGGAGGCGGAGACGCTGGACGTCCGTGGCACGGTGCGCGCCCTCAGCCAGTGGTGCGACGGGGATGCGGGGTGAGACGGCCCGCCTGACAGCCCCGGAGCCGACCCGTGTTCACCCCTTGTGCGTCACCCACAACGCCTCCGCCGGCCACCGGTGGCCCCAGTCCGACGGCTCCGTCTCGTTGTAGCCGTTGAGGGCATCGGCGGCGGGGCGGGGTTCGATGAGGTCGTCGATGATCAGGCCCGCACTCCGGAGGACCCTGATCCAGTCGCCGTACGTGAGCTGGTAGCTGGTCGCGTCGTCGTCCTCGGCGATCGCGTGGAGGCCGAAGTAGTCCCGCTGCAGTGTCGTCGTCGCGCAGCCCGCGTCCTCGTCGTAGCAGGCCTCGAACCAGGGGCTGGCGACGTTGAAGACCAGGCGGCCGCCCGGGCGCAGGACGCGGGCGGCCTCCGGGACGGCCAGGTGCGGGGGCGCCCAGCTGAGGCCGCCGAAGTCGCAGAAGACCAGGTCGAAGGCACCGTTCGCGAAGGGGAGTTGTTCTGCCGCGCCCTGGACCAGGGGGTAAGGCTCTTGCCCCATCTCCCTTGCCGCCGCTGCGAGTTGCGCCTCCGACAGGTCCAGGCCGACCACCCGCGCCCCCTCCGCCGCCAGCGCCCTGGACCACTGGCCCGCCCCGCAGCCCAGCTCCAGGACGCGATCACCCGCAACATCGCCCAGGGCCTGCAACCGCTCGTCGGGGATCGAGTACATGCCCCACAGGCGGGGGGCCGCGCCGATCCGCGGGTCGTGCTGCCGCTGGTACGCGCCGCTGATCCGGTTCCAGAGCCGCCGGTTGGCGGGGATGCTGTCCACGCGCCGACTTCAGCACCGCGCGCCGCCCCGGTCAACGCGAATATCCGGGGCTCCGCAACTCCCCCTTCACCACCTTCCCGCTCGCGTTGCGCGGCAGCGCGGAGACGAACTCGACCGTCCTCGGCACCTTGTAGTTGGCCATCTCGCGGCGGGACCAGGCGATCAGGTCGTCCGCCGTCGTGACCGCGCCGGGCCGCCGCACCACGTACGCCTTGCCGACCTCGCCGAGGCGCGGGTCCGGGACGCCGACGACCGCGACGTCGGCCACGTCCGGGTGGAGGCCGAGGAGTTGCTCTATCTCGGCGGGGTACGCGTTGAAGCCGCCGACGATGAACATGTCCTTGATGCGGTCCGTGATCTTCAGGTTGCCCGACTCGTCGAGGACGCCGACGTCGCCAGTGCGGAGCCAGCCGTCCGGGGTGAGGGACTTCTTCGTCTCCTGCGGGTCCTCGAAGTAGCCGCTCATCACGTTGTGGCCGCGGACCAGGACCTCCCCGGGCCGGCCGGGCGGCAGCGGGTCCCCGGCCGGGTTGACCACCCGTACCTCCGTGTCCGGGATCGCGCGGCCCGACGTCTCCGCGACGACCCGCGCCGGGTCGTCCCTGCGGCACATCGTGACGATCCCGCTCGCCTCCGACAGGCCGTACGCGGTGAGGACCGTGCCGATGCGCAGTTCCTGCCGCAGTCGCTCGACCAGCTGGAGCGGCACCACCGCCGCGCCCGTCACCACCAGCCGCAGCGCGCTCAGGTCGTGCTGGTCGCGGGCCGGATGGTCGAGGAGCGACTGGTGCAGCGTGGGCGGGCCGGGGAGCACCGAGATGCGTTCCGCCGCGATGTTCGCGAGGACCGTGTCCACGTTGAACACCGGCTGCGGCACCATCGTCGCGCCCCGCATCAGGCAGGCGACGATGCCCGCCTTGTAGCCGAAGGTGTGGAAGAACGGGTTGACGATGAGGTAGCGGTCGCCCTCGCGCAGGCCCGCGAGCTCGCTCCAGATCGCGTAGCAGCGGAGCGTCTGCGCGTGCGTGATGACCGCGCCCTTGGGCCGCCCCGTCGTGCCCGACGTGAAGATGATGTCCGAGGGCGACGACGGGGCCACCGCGCCCGCACGCCGGGCGACCTCCCCGGGCGACACTTCCGCGCCGCTCGCCAGGAACTCCTTCCACGTACGGAAGTTCTCCGGGGCGTCGTCCGCCAGGACCACCACCTGCTCCAGGTGCGGCAGCGCGGGCAGCGGCCCCGTCCCGGTCCCCTCCGCGGTCGCGCGCCGCAGCGACGCCACGTACGACGTGCCGAGGAACGTGCCCGTGACGAACAGCAGCTTCGCGCGCGAGCGGGCCAGGACGTACGCGGCCTCCGTGCCCTTGAAGCGGGTGTTGAGCGGGACGAGCACGGCCCCGGCGGTGACCGCGCCGAGCGCCGACACGATCCAGTCGAGGGTGTTGGGCGCCCACACCGCGACCCGGTCGCCGGGCTGCACCCCGTTCGCCATGCAGGCCGCCGCCGCGTGCTCGACGCGCTCGCCGAGTTCCGCGTATGTGATCCGGGTGCGGCCCTCGACGACCGCCTCCCGGTCCGCGTACCGCCGTGCCGCCGTCCGGACGAGTTCCGGGACGGTGCCCCACTCCAGGTCCCCGCGCATCGCAAGCCTCCCAGTGAGTAGCGCCCCTCGCGGGGGAGCCGGTCGCCGAACCGGCCGCCACCTCGCAGCTGACTATCCGTCAGATTAGCTGTAGCCTTCCCCGCTGTCAGCACTGGCGGAGCCGTACGCAGCGCACGGAGGTGACGATGGCGTCGTCGAGTCTCAAGGACGCTACAGCGATAGTCGGGATCGGCCAGACCCCGTTCGCGAAGCAACTCCCCGAATCCGAGAAGACGTTGGCGGCACGGGCGATCGTCGCGGCCCTCGACGACGCCGGGATCGCCCCCTCGGAGGTCGACGCCTTCGCCTCGTACACGATGGAGGAGACCGACGAGGTCGAGATAGCCAAGGCGGTCGGCGCGGGCGACGTGACCTTCTTCAGCAAGGTCGGCTTCGGGGGCGGAGGCTCCTGCGCGACGATCGCCCACCTCGCGGCCGCCGTCGCCACCGGCCAGGCGAACGTCGGCGTCGCCTGGCGGTCACGGAAACGCGGCAGCGGACCGCGCCCCTGGAAGAACACCGCCGTCCAACTCCCCACCCCCGCCCAGTGGACCCGCCCCTTCGGGCTGCTCCGCCCCGCCGACGAGATCGGCATGCTGGCCCGCCGCTACATGCACGAGTACGGCGCGACCCGCGACCACCTCTTCAACGTCGCCCTCGCCTGCCGCAACCGCGCGAACCAGAACCCGGCGGCGATGATGTACGAACGGCCGCTGACCCGCGAGATGTACATGACGGCCCGCTGGATCAGCGAACCCCTCTGCCTCTTCGACAACTGCCTGGAGACGGACGGCGCCCTGGCCTGCGTCATCGTCTCCGCCGAGCGCGCCCGCGACTGCCGACACAAGCCGGTGTACGTGCACTCCGTCGCCCAGGGCCTGCCCGCCCAGCACCACGGCATGGTCAACTACTGGAACGACGACCCGCTGTCCGGCCCCGCCTGGACCGCCGCCCGACACCTGTGGAAGCAGGCCGACTTCGGCCCGCAGGACGTCGACGTCGCCCAGATCTACGACGCGTTCACCCCGCTCATCCCGCTGTCCCTGGAGGGGTACGGCTTCTGCGGGCGCGGCGAGGGCGGCGCGTTCACGGAGGGCGGCGCCCTGGAGATCGGCGGCCGGCTGCCCCTGAACACGGGCGGCGGCGGCCTCAGCGAGGCGTACGTGCACGGCTTCAACCTGATCACCGAGGGCGTGAAGCAACTCCGCGGCACGAGCACGGCCCAAGTCCCGGACGCGGCCACGTGCTTGGTGACGGCGGGAGAGGGAGTCCCGACATCGGCGGTACTGCTGCGCGCCCCATAGGGGCGCGGGGAACTGCGCGACCAGCCACGACCAACCGGCAGCCGGCAAAGGACAGAAGATGGCAGACGCGACCCGGACCAGCGACCTACTGAAACCGCACGTGGACGACGACGGCAAACCCTTCTGGGACTACGCAGCCGCAGGCGAACTCCGCATCCAGGCCTGCGCAGAGTGTGGAGAGCTCCGCTTTCCACCGCGGCCCTGCTGCCCGCACTGCCAGTCCTTCGACAGCACCTGGCGCCGCATGAGCGGCAAGGGCAGGATCTGGTCGTACGTCCTGCCGCACCCCCCGCTGCTGCCCGCGTACGCGGAGTTCGCCCCGTACAACGCGATCGTCGTGGAGCTGGCGGACGCGCCGCGGATACGGCTCGTCGGGAATCTGGTGAGCGAGGCGGGGGCGCCGCCGAACTCCGTGGACCCGGCGCGGCTCAGGATCGGGGCGCGGGTGCAGGTCGTCTTCGGCGAGGTCGGCGGCCAGGTGCTGCCGCAGTGGGTCCTGGAGCGGCCGTGACGTCGGCCGAGGGGCTGCGGGTCGAGCGGGACGAGGCGGCCGGGGTCGCCGTCGTGACCCTCGACCGGCCCGACCGGCACAACGCGATCGACCTCGCGACGGCGGCCCGACTCAGCGCTGTATGGCGGGAGTTGAGGTTCGACGACACCGTGCGCGCGGTCGTCGTGACGGGCGCCGGGGACAAGGCGTTCTGCACCGGCGTCGACCGCGCCGTGGACGTGCCGCAGCCGCCGTCGCCGTACGCGATCGACGACCCGCTGATCGCGATCGGGCCCAAGGCCAACGACCTGTGGAAGCCGGTGATCGCCGCCGTCAACGGGATGGCGTGCGGCGGCGCGTTCTATCTGCTCGGCGAGGCGGAGTTCCTGGTGGCGGACGAGCGCGCCACGTTCTTCGACCCGCACACCACGTACGGCATGGTCAGCGCGTACGAGTCCATCGCCATGGCGCAGCGGATGCCGTTCGGGGAGGTCGCGCGGATGTCGCTGCTCGGGACGGCCGAGCGGATGTCGGCGGCGCGGGCCCACCAGATCGGCCTGGTCAGCGAAGTCACCCCGGACGGCGGGGCGTTGGCGGCAGCGGTGGAGTGCGCACGGACCGTCGCCGGGTACCCGCCGGGCGCCGTGGAGGGCACCGTACGGGCGGTGTGGGCGGCGAAGGAGGCGGCGCGCACGCAGGCTCTCGCGCACGCGCCGCACCTCATCGCGCTCGGCAACCTGCCGCCGGAGCAGCAGGCGGGCCTCTTCGGAAAGCGGGCCGGGGGCTTCCGCCTCCGCTGACCCGGACTCCCGGGAGGCTCTAGAGCGAGGGGATCTTCGTGATCGAGCTGACCTCGCAGCGGCCCTGGAGCGAGGCCGCGTCGGCGCCGTAGATGGTGTCCTCTTCGGTGCCGTCGTAGGACTGGCCTGCGGCGATGTCGTCGTGGCTGATGATCGCGAGGGCGGAGCGGCCGGTCGCGGAGTCCTTGAAGTCGAGCGTGCCGCTGTAGTCGGCGGTGCCGCTCGCGTCACCGTTGGTGATGGTGTACTTCCAGGTGATCTTGGCCTCGGTCGAGCTCACGCCGTTGATCACGCAGTCGGTGATCCGGATGTCCGACTCGGCCGCGGTGGTGGGGCCGGCGGACGGGGTGCTGCCGTAGTCGCCGGTGGACGACTGGTAGTCATCGTCGTCGTAGTCGCTGGAGCCGCCCGTGCTGTAGCCGCCGGACGAGCTGGAGCTGGAGGACGAGCTGGAGCTGTCGTCGCAGCCACCGCCGCCGCTGCGCCGGGCGCCGGTCAGGGCGACCACGACCACGGCGGCCACCGCCACGGCACGTACGTGACGCATCTTCATGTCTTTGCTCCCCCGAAATTGCATACGTTGACGGCGCACTGACAGCGCGCGAAATGGGCCCGTCCCTGACAGGCGCACGTCACCCTAGCAGTGGCACTTACACAACCTTTATAGGGCTGCCCTGGACCCCAAAACGCCCCAGGGGCCGCTCCGTTACAGGGTTGTCGACGTGCCGTGCCCGGCTGTTGCGCGCGGCACTTCCGGGCCCCCGTCGCCGCGTGGCGCCGCACGCCTACCCGGCGTAGCGTCAGGACCGAGAGCCCCGTGTGTGGCTTGGAGGTCACCCGATGATGCGCACCCTGCGTAACGTGATCGGATCGATCCTCGCTCTCGCCGGAGCGACGGCCGCCGTCTGGAGCCCCTTCCGTATCTGGTACGACGGCCGTCACGGGCGGGACTACCGCCTGGGCGAGCTCTTCACGGGTACGGGCGTGACCGAGGCCCGCGCCCAGTTGCTCGGTTCGCTGTTCCTGCCGTTCGTGTTCGCCGCGCTCGTCACCCTCGTCGGGCTGCTGCTGCGGTCGCGGCTCCTGGTGGCCGTGGCGGGCCTCGTCGTCCTCGCGTTCACGGTGCTGTGGATGGTCCGCGTCGGCCAGGCCGAGGGCTCCCTGAGTGTGGACGGCGCGGGCAACGGCCTCGGCGCGGGCGCCGGGTACGCGCTGGTCGGCGGCCTGGTGCTGCTGCTCGCGGCGCTCGTCCTGCCGGGTCGGCGGGGACGCGTGCGCCGCGAACCCGAACCCGAGCCCTACGCCCGGGACGAGCAGGGGCAGAGCCCGTACGGCCCGGACTCCGCGTACGGCCCCGACGACACCCGCCCGTACGACCCGCCCGGGGACGTCCGCCCGGGCGACAGGCCCGGGGACACCCCGCCGTACGGATCCGGCCCGTACGACCAGGGGCCCGGCGGCAGGGGCTAGCCGGAGGGGTCAGCGGGAGGAGCCCGTTCCCTTGACCGCGTCCAGGGCGTACACGCAGCGGTCCTTGCTGCAGGCGTAGACGACGCCCGCCTCGGCGACCGGGGAGCCGGTGATCTCGCCGCCCGTGGCGAGCTTCCAGCGGAGCTGACCGCCGACCGCGTCCAGGGTGTAGAGGCAGTGGTCGGCCGAGCCGAAGTGGATGCGCCCGTCGGCGGCGACCGGGGAGCCGACGACCTCGCCGCCCGCCTGGAAGCGCCACTTGGGCGTGCCCGTGACCGCGTCCAGGGTGTACAGGCCGTTGCCGCTGCCCACGTGGACGTGGCCGCCGGTGACCAGGACCGGCTCGACCGACGAGCGGGCCTCGGTCGCGATCCGCCAGCGGTCCCGGCCGTCGGAGGCGTCGACCGCGTACACCGTGCCCAGGTAGTCGGCGAGGTAGACGCCGCCGCCGGTCACCGCGGGGCCGGGCGCGAAGGCCGGCGGAGAGAGGAACACGGCCGGGGCCTCGAACCGCCACGGCACGTGCCCGCCCTCGATGTCGATGGCGAGCACGCGGGTCCCGGCGGCCACGTACACGAAGCCGTCCTCGGCAGGCGTGATCCGGACCGGCACTCCGCCGCAGGACGCCGCGTCGCCGACGGGGTACGACCAGCGCTCCACGCCCGTGCGGGCCTCCAGGGCGCGCAGCCGGGCGTCCTGCCAGACGAAGACCGTGCCGTCGTGGACGACGGGGCCGGCCTCGGGCGTCTCGAAGTCGGTCTGGACGCCGGTGATCTCCCACAGCTTCTCGCCGCCCGCCGCGTCGACGGCCTGGACGCCGCCGCCCCGGGTCGCGGTGACGACGGTCCCGCGGTCGGCGCGCAGCGCGTACACCCAGGCGTCGGAGCGGCTGCGCCACAGGTCGGTGCCGTCGGCGGCGTCGAGCGCGTACACGGTGGGGCCGTCGGAGGCGTGGATGCGGCCGTCGGCGACGGCCATCGACCAGGCGACGTCCCGGGTCTTGAACTGCCGCCTGCCGGTGCCCACGTCGAGGGCGTGCACCTCGAACGACGTGACGTAGACGCGGTCGCCCGCCACGTGCGGGGTGCCCCACACGTCGTTGGACATCCGGAACCGCCAGGGCCGCCAGGGCGCGTCCGGCGCGGCCTGCGGCGGCACCTCGGGCGCGCGGGGCGTGCCGTTCGCGTGCCCGGTGCGCGCCGGGTCCTGCGGGTCGGCGGCGCCGGAACCGCCGACCCACGAACCGGCCAGGGCGGTGGCGGGCGAGGGCTGCGCGGCGACGGCGCGGGCGTCGGCGACCCGCGGGCCAGGACCGATCGGCACGGCCGCCCCGGGCAGGTGGACGGGGCCGGAGTCCGGGCGGCCCGGCGTACGGGCCGGGTTCGGGGCGGGCAGCTCCCAGTCGTCCTCCTGCGCGAAGGCCGGGCCGGGCGTGCGGGGCAGCGGCGCGGGCTCCGCGGCCGGCGGCGGCTCGACGGGCGGGGCCGCGGGCGCGCGCGAGGGCGGCGGCGGGACGGGCGGCGCCGGGGGCTGCGCGGCGGCCCGGCCCGCGCTGCGACCGGAGCCGGACGCGGCGGGCTTGGCGGCGGGCCTGCCGCCGCGGCGGCTCTCGATCAGGGCGACGGCCCGCTCCGGCAGCCAGGCCGATGCGGTGCCGGAGTCGTCGGAGCCGGAGGAGAACAGGTGCGGGGCGAGCTGGGCCTGGAGGTCGGCGGGCGAGGGCCGCATCGCGGCCTCCATGTGCATGCAGGTCTCGATCAGCGGCCGCAGCTCCTCGGGCAGCCCCTCCAGGTCGGGCCCCTCGCGCAGCAGCATGAAGACGGTCTCGACGGGGTTGGCGCCGTGGAACGGGGCGTGCCCGGTCGCGGCGAAGGCGAGGGTCGAGCCGAGCGAGAAGATGTCGCTGGCGCCGGTCACGCTGCGGGAGTCCTTGGCCTGCTCCGGCGACATGTACGCGGGCGTGCCGACGGCGACGTTGGTCATGGTCAGGCGGGTGTTGGAGACGCCGGACGCGATGCCGAAGTCGATGACGCGCGGCCCGTCCTCGACGACCAGGACGTTGGACGGCTTCAGGTCGCGGTGGACCAGGCCCGCGCCGTGGATGGACTGCAGGGCCTCGGCGACGCCCGCGGCCAGCCAGCGCACGGCCTGGGCCGGCAGCGGCCCGCACTCGTTCACTATCTCTTCGAGGCTGGGCGCCGGTACGTAGGCGGTGGCGAGCCAGGGCACGGCGGCGCGCGGGTCGGCGTCGACGACGGCGGCGGTGTAGAAGCCGGAGACGGCGCGGGCGGCCTCCACCTCGCGCGTGAAGCGGACGCGGAACAGCTGGTCCTCGGCGAGCTCCGTCCTGACCGTCTTGATCGCGACCCGTCGGCCGGAGGCCGAGCGCGCGAGATAGACGAGCCCCATGCCGCCGGCACCGAGCCGGCCAAGCACCTCGAACGGCCCGATCCGCCTCGGATCGTGCTGCGTCAGCTGCTCCACCACTTGCCTGCCACCTCCCCGTACGAGACCGCGACGTCCCGCGTCTGCGTCGCATGAGTCGCGTACGAAACAAACCGAGCGTGCAACCGCTTCCGGTCAGCGTCTCACCAAGGAGGCGCGGCGGCGGCACGCACCCCGATTCTTCCGGTACTGGGCGATGGTTGCGAACCCGGGGGCGAATCTGGATGTCTCGCCCGAACAGGGCCATATCAGGCCAAACCAGGCGCCTTTCTCTGCCCCGAAGCTGCCTGTACGTGACGGTGACCACGCGCCGCCGCGCGGGCCTAGGCGGGCGGATCCTGGAGCACGGCGAAGACGGCGCCCTGGTCGTCGGCGATCACGGCCATCCGTCCGTACGGGATGTCGAAGGGCTCGGCGCGCAGCCGCCCGCCGAGGCGCCGGGCCGTCTCGGCGACGGCGTCACAGTCCGTGACGTTGAAGTAGACGAGGAAATGGGCGGGCATCTCGGCGGGGAACTTCCCGGCGACGAGGGAGCGCCCGCCGATCGCGGTGTCCGGGCCGGGTTCGCTGCCGGCGGGCGACCAGGTGCGGAAGTCGTCCCCGGCGTCGGCGAGGTCGGTGCCGCCGTAGCCGAAGACGGTCTCGTAGAAGGGGTCGACCAGGGCCGTGTCGCGGGAGTACACCTCGGTCCAGCAGAACGAGCCGGGCTCGCCGCGCCTCCCGAAGCCGGGGTGCGTGCCGGCCTGCCAGAGCCCGAACACGGCGCCCTCGGGGTCGGCCGCGAGCGCCACCGTGCCGTACGTCCCGACGGGCGCCGGGTCCGAGACGATCCGGCCGCCCTCGGCGCGGATCCGGCGGGCGAGGGCGTACGCGTCGGGGGTCGCGAAGTAGACGTTCCACACCGTCGGCATGCGGCCGTCCAGCTTGGGGGCGAGCGCGGCGACGGCCCGGCCCTCGCTGTACGCCTGCGTGGAGCGCGGGTCGGGCGAGGTGGGGCCGGCGCCGTCCTCGAAGGTCCAGCCGAAGAGCTCACCGTAGAACCGCTTTCCGGCCGCCACGTCCGACAGCTGGGCATCCACCCAGCAGGGGACGCCCTCCGCGAAACCGGACACCGGGGTGTCTGCCATGTGCCAGCCCTTTCTCGGGAGCCTTCCCCCTCAACGTAAGACTGTGTCCAGAAGCAGGCGAGCCCACACAGAAGGGTCCTCGCGCCGCCTTCCGGGCCTTCCGCCCCATTTGCAGTCGGCCGAATCGCGCTCCGATCACCCCTCGGTAAGCTGACGGCATGACAGGACAAGTACGCACCGTCGACGGCCGCGTTGCCGGTCGACGCGGTCAGGCGACGCGTCAGAAGTTGCTCGACTGCCTCAGCGAGATGCTCAGTTCTTCGCCGTACCGGGACGTCAAGGTCATCGATGTCGCCCGTAAGGCCGGGACTTCGCCCGCGACCTTCTACCAGTACTTTCCGGACGTCGAGGGCGCGGTCCTCGAGATCGCCGAGCAAATGGCCGCCGAGGGCGCGGGGTTGACCGATGTGCTCGCCGAGCGCTCCTGGGTCGGCAAGGCCGGCTGGCAGGCGGCGCAGGAACTCGTCGACGGATTCCTGGACTTCTGGCGCAAGAACGACGCCATCCTGCGCGTGGTCGACCTGGGCGCCGCCGAGGGCGACAAGCGGTTCTACAAGATCCGCATGAAGATCCTGAACTCCGTCACCAACTCCCTTACGGACACGGTGAAGGAGCTCCAGGCGAAGGGCAAGGTCGACAAGGACGTCAGCCCCGCGGCGATGGCAGGCTCCCTGGTCGCGATGCTCGCGGCGGTCGCCTCGCACCAGAAGGGGTTCCAGAGCTGGGGCGTGAAGCAGGCCGAACTCAAGCCGAATCTGGCGCTGTTGGTGCATTTGGGGATCACTGGCAAGAAGCCCACGAAGTAACGGACAGGGGATTTCCCCCTGCCCGCCCCTGTCCTGTCACGAGGCGACGACCTGTTCTTCACGTCAACGGGTCGTCGCCTTCGGCGTACCTGCACTTCTTTCGTCTGCGGCTTTCGTCGTGGCTGATCGCGCAGTTCCCCGCGCCCCTATCGGGGCACGTCTCCCGGTCGCGCCCCGCGGCGGAGCCGCTGATGTCACAGCCCCGCGCCCCTATCGGGGCTCCAGGCGGAAGAGGCGGATCTGGCGCTCGACCCTCGCCTGGTACGTCGCGTACGGGGGCCAGAATCGCAACGCCTGCGTCCACGCCTCGGTGCGTTCCTCGCCCTCCAGGAGTCGTGCCCGTACCGGGATCTCCTCGCCCTTCCAGCTGATCGACGCCTCCGGGTGGGCAAGGAGGTTGGCCGTCCAGGCCGGGTGGCCGGCGCGGCCGAAGTTGGAGCCGATGAGGAGCCACGTGCCGGTGTCCGGCTCCGGCATGCAGGCGAGTGGCGTACGGCGTTCGAGCCCGCTCTTCGCGCCGCGCGCCGTCAGCACGACCCCGGGCAGCATCTGCGCGCTGAGCAGCACCTTTCCTCGGCTCAGCCGGTGCACGGCACGGTCAAGGGCCGGGATGATCCGCGGGGCGACCTTCGCGAAGGTGCGGGTCGACGAGAACTTCTGCACGAGCCGCGTGCCGCGCGAGGCGGGATTCACCGGGGCCATCAGACCGCCGCCCCCGCCCGTGCCGCCGTCGGAGCCGCCGCGAACAGCCCGGCCCGTTCCGCCGCCTGGGCGCGGAGCCGGGGTACGGGCCCGAAGAGCAGCTCGTCGCCCGCGGCCCGCTTGAAGTACGCCTGCGCGTCCCGCTCCCCCGCCGCCTCGCCGCGCAGCTGAACGGCCTCCGCGGCGGCGGTGCGCAGCGCTTCCAGGGCCTGCGCGAGGGCCAGCGCCCCGCCCCGTTCCCCCTGCTCGTCCGCGTCCGCCGCCCACGCCGCGCAGTACGCCGCCGAGCGGGCCGCCCGTACGACCGCGTACACGTCCGCGAGCCGGCCCTTCACCGCCTGGAGGGGCACGGTCGCGGACAGCCCGGACCGCTCGCGGCGGCGGACGTGCTCGACGGTCCGGGCGAGCGTCGCGTCCGCCGCGCCCACGGCCTCCGCGGCGAGCACCGCGGCCGCCGCGTCACCCGTCGCGGTGAGTGCGGTCGTCACGGCCCGCGCGTCGTCGGGGCCGAGCAACTCGGCCCGCGCGTCGCGGAGTTCGACCTTCGCCTGCGGCCGGGTCGCGTCGAGCGCGGACTGCCGTACGGCCGAGACCCCGGGGGCGTCGGCGCGTACGAGGAAGAGGAGCGCGCGGGAGCGGGCGAAGCCGCCGGTGTGGGCGGCGACGACGAGCAGGTCCGCGCTGTGCCCGTCAACGACCTGCTCGGCCTGCCCGTACAGCCGCCAGCCGTCGGCGTCGCGGCGGGCCTGCACGCCACCGGCGCGACCGCCGCCCGCCCAGTCGCCGGTGGCGTCCCCGGCGAGGCCGAGCGCGGTGGCGAGGGAGCTGCCTGGGACGGCGAGCGCGGCGGTGGTGCGGCCCGCGGCGAGGTCCGGCAGGTGGGCCCGCCGCTGGGCTTCGGCGCCGAGGCGGACGAGCAGCGGGGCGGCGAGCACACCGGTGCCGAGCAGCGGCAGGGGCGCGAGGGTACGGCCCAACTCCTCGCAGGCGGCGGCGAGTTCGGCGACGGTGCGGCCGGCGCCGCCGTACGCCTCGGGGACCGTGAGGCCGGGCAGGGCGAGCCGCTCGGCGAGGGCCCGCCAGAGCGCGGCGTCGTGACCGGCGGGTGTGCGGGTGGCGGGCGCACCGACGGCGTCGGGCGCGTCCGGGCCGCCGGGTCCGGAGACGTCGGCGACGAGTTCGCGCAGGGTGCGGCGGATCTCGTCCTGCTCCGCGGTGAAGGCGGCATCCATCGGCGGGCTCCTCCCCTCGGAGGCGGGTACGGTTCCGGCCCCCGATCTGACGGGCCGTCATGTTAGGTCGGCGGCGGCGAGATGCCCAGGGGTCGGAGGGGCGAGAGAGCCGGAGGAGCCGGAGGGCTCCGGGGACTTCGAGGACTCCGGGGGCTTCGAGGGCTGCGAGGGCTGCTGCGCGCCCAAGTATCTGATGTACCGTCAGATTCATGTCCTCAGCCTCCACTTCACGCAAGGTCGCCGTCGCCGGCGTCGCCCTCTCGGACTGCGGGAAGGTCGACGACGCCACCCCCTACGCCCTGCACGCCCAGGCCGCCCGCCGTGCGCTCGCCGACGCCGGGCTCGACCGCGGCGTGATCGACGGCTTCGCCTCGGCCGGGCTCGGCACGCTCGCGCCGATCGAGGTCGCCGAGTACCTGGGCCTGCGGCCGACCTGGGTCGACTCGACCTCCGTCGGCGGCTCCACCTGGGAAGTCATGGCCGCGCACGCCGCCGAGGCCATCGCCGCCGGGCACGCGCGGGCGGTGCTGCTCGTATACGGGTCGACGGCACGGGCGGACATCAAGGCGAAGCGGCGCACGTCCAACCTGTCGTTCGGGGCGCGCGGGCCGCTGCAGTTCGAGGTGCCGTACGGGCACACGCTGATCGCCAAGTACGCGATGGCCGCGCGCCGCCACATGCACCAGTACGGCACGACGATCGAGCAGTTGGCGGAGGTCGCCGTGCAGGCGCGGGCCAACGCGGCGCACAACCCGGACGCGATGTTCCGGGAGCCGGTGACCGTCGACGAGGTGCTGGCGGGGCCGATGATCGCGGACCCGTTCACGAAGCTGCACTGCTGCATCCGCAGCGACGGCGGGGCGGCGGTGCTGCTCGTCGCCGAGGACCTGCTGGCGGACTGCGCGAAGCGGCCGGTGTGGGTGCTCGGCGCGGGCGAGCACGTCTCGCACACGACGATGTCCGAGTGGGACGACTTCACGGTCTCCCCGGCGGCGGTGAGCGGCCGGCTCGCCTTCGAGCGGGCGGGCGTACGGCCGGACGAGATCGACCTCGCGGAGATCTACGACGCCTTCACGTACATGACGCTCGTGACGCTCGAAGACCTCGGCTTCTGCGCCAAGGGCGAGGGCGGCGCGTTCGTGGAGAAGGGCCGGCTGACCCGGGACGGGGAGCTGCCCGTGAACACGGACGGCGGCGGCCTCTCGGCCCAACACCCGGGCATGCGGGGCCTGTTCCTGCTGGTGGAGGCGGTACGGCAGTTGCGCGGCGAGGCGGGCGCGGGGCAGGTGCGCAAGGCGGGCGCCCGCCTTCCGGAACTCGCGGTCGCGTCGGGTACGGGGGGATGGTTCTGTTCGGCGGGGACGGTGGTGCTGGGGAGGGGGTGAGCGCGGGGCTTTCCCCGCCCGGCCCCTTTGCGGGCCTGCAGAGCTGATCGTTCGTCCGACCCGCCGCCGTGGTTGCTCGCGCAGTTCCCCGCGCCCCTGACGGGCCCGAAACGGCCCCCTACCGGCGCCCGCTCAACCTCGCCTCGATCTCCGCCAGTTGCGCCTCGAGGAGCTCTTCGAACGCCGGGTCGCGGTCCTCTCCCAGGGGGCGGAGGTCGCGGGCGAAGTGCGAGAGGGCCGGGAAGCGTTCCGGGTCGGCGCCGAGGACCGCGACGCGGAACAGCTCCATGCCCTGCTCGTGCTCTGCGGGCGTCACCGTACGGACACCCGCCTCGGCGGCGATCAGGGCCGAGATGAGCACCGCGAGCCGGTGGTAGCGGGCCGGGATCTCCGCGTCCGGCAGGCCTGACGCACGCAGGGCCTGCAGGACTTCCTCCATGACGAGCCGGGAGCCCGTACCGCTCGACGCGTACCGGCCCCACACCGCCGCGAGCTGTGGGTGCCGGCCGAACGCGTCCCGTACGCGCCGGGCCACGGCCGTGATGCGCTGCTTCCAGTCGCCCTCCGGGCGGTAGCCGTCCATCGCCGACTGGATGATCCGGTCCGCGACCGCGCGCAGCAGCTCCGTCTTGCTGCGGAAGTGGCGGTAGAGGCTGGACGAGTCGGTGCCGAGCACCCCGGCGAGCTTGCGCACGCTGAACGACTCCGCGTCGCCCGTGCGCAGCAGCTCCGCCGCCGCGTCCAGGATCTCGTCCGTCGACCAGCGCCTCCTGCCTGCCATGCGCTGCTCCTCCCGCTCCGCCGTCCTCGTCGCCGTACCCGTGCACCCTAGCTGTGCACTTGGCGTTGCACGCACCGCGTGCATAATGAGGACATCAGCGAGAGGACGGTCGTCATGAGCAACCCCATGGATCCCGCAGCGCTGCACCACGCCATCGAGAACGTCCACCGCGCCGGCGTCCCCGGCCTGTTCGCCGAGGTGTGGGACGGCGACCGGGTCTGGCGCGGCGCGGCCGGAGTCGCCGACGTCACCACCGGCCGCCCGGTCACCCCCGACCTGCGGCACCGCGTCGGCAGCGTCACCAAGACCTTCACGGCCGCGGCCGTCCTCCGGCAGGTCGAGCGCGGCCGGATCGGGCTCGACGCCCCGGCCGGGCGGTACCTGCCGGAGCTGCTCCCCGGCGAGCGCGGGCGGACGATCACCGTCCGGATGCTCCTCGACCACACGAGCGGCCTCGCCGAGTACCTCCCGTACGCCTATCCCTCCCTCAAGCCGTTCCCCGACCTCGCCCGGACCGGGCCGGAGAGCCTGGAGGAGAACCGGTACACGCGGTTCGACCGCATCGAGCTGATCGAGCTCGGCCTCGCCGCACCCCCGGCCGGAGCGCCCGGCAGCACCCCCGGCTTCTACTCCAACACCAACTACCTGCTGCTCTGCGAACTCCTGGAGGCGGTCACCGGCACATCGGCCGAGGAGTGCATCACGCGGGACGTGATCGAGCGCGCCGGGCTCCGGGACACCGAACTGCCCGCCTCGCCGCGGATCGACGGTCCGCACTCGCGGATGTACGAGTCCTGGTTCGGCATGCTCGAACCGCCGCGCGACTTCAGCGAGTTCGACATGTCGTGGGTCGGCCCGTCCGCCTCGCTGATCTCGACCGTCGGCGACCTCAACCGCTTCTACGGGCTGCTGTTCGCCGGGGAGATCGTCGCCCCGTCGACCCTGGCGGAGATGCGGCGGACCGTGCCGGTCGTCTCCCAGGAGCTGCGGACGATCCCGTACGGCCTCGGCCTGCACCCCATGGACCCGGCCCCCGACCCGTCCCGCACCGGCGACTTCTGGGGGCACGGCGGCTCGGCCTGGGGCGCCGGGACGCTGGCCATGGGCACCCTGGACGGGCGGCGGCGGATGTGCGTCGCGGTCAACCTGCAGCGGTGGAACGTGCTCGACGCGTCCGGCCGGCCGCAGCCGCACGCCGTCGACGCCGCGCTCACGGCCCTGTACCGCGCGGCGCTGTGCGGCTGACGTACGGCCGAGGGGTCCGGGGCTGCCCAACCGCCGTTCCGGAACGGTGACATGGGCTCCCCCGGCCTCCCTGCCGTCCGCCCGCGCCGGAGGGCTAGGCTCCCCTTCATCGGCCCGCAGGTGAGCAGGCCACAGAACATCCGCACGGGGGTAGCCGATGAGCTCGAACGACGACGTACGTCCGATATCCGCGCCGAACGACGGGCCCGATCCGCGCATCGAGGCGCCGGTCGCGGACAACCAGGGGTTCGACCCCAACATCGTGGCGCCGATCGCCGAAGGCGACAGCCTCGTCGACCGGCCCTCCCTCACGAACCCGGGACCGACCGTCCCCGACCCCGGGTTCACCATGCCGTCCGAGCCGCACCGCATGCCCGCGCCGGACGGGAACCTGGACATCCGCAACCCCGGGCCGACCGTCGCCGACCCCGGGTTCACGTACGGCGGGCTCGCGCCGATGACCGCCGCGGACGCGGCCGGCGGGGCGCCGCCGGTGCACGGGCTCGAACGGCCCGACCGGGGCGGGAGCCTGCCCGACCCCTCCCCGACCGCGCCCGACCCCGGCTTCGCGTACGGCGGGCTCGCGCCGATGACCGCGGCCGACGCGGGCGGCGGCGCGCAGGGCCACGCCCTGGAGACGCCGGACCACCCCGTCGACGTACGCGACCTCGACCCGGCGCCCGGCTACCGCGACGGGATGGCGCCGGGCGGCAGTTCGGCGGGCGGCGTGCAGACGATGTCCGGCGGCGGGCCGGGCGGGGCCGTGGGCTCGAACGCGTTCAGCGGCGTCGACGACCCGGGCGCGCTGAACCGCGCCGGGCAGGCCTCGACGGAGATCGGCGGCACGGTGAAGACCGCCGGCATGGTCGGCGACGACGAGCGGCTGTGGGGCGGAGTGGGCGCCCTGTCGGGCGACTTGTGGGGCGGTGAGCTCGGCGTCGCCCTCAGCTCGGCGATGGAGAGCTGGGACGCGCAGGCGACGAAGCTGCGCAAGAGCTGCGAGGCCATCGGCCAGCAGTGCACGGCCACCGCGAACAACTACACCACCACGGAGTCGGCGAACGAGTCCGAGATGAACTCCGTCCGCAACTCCCTCGCCGACTTCAACTGAACAGGAACGCCCCAGTGATTGCCTACGAGCAGCTCTACCACCTGGACATTTCCGGCATCAAGGGCGCGGTCGACGCGTGGACCGAGTTCATCCGCCGCTACGAGCGCATGGGCCAGGCCTACGAGGACGAGGTCGTCGCCAACTTCGACCGGGCCGGCTGGACCAGCATGGACGGCACCTCCATGTTCGCCCGCGCCCAGATCGCCGCCGCCCAGAAGGAGTTCGGCGACGCGGTGACCGAGGCCAAGGGCCTGCGTGCCGTACTGGAGGACGCGCACGACGAGTTGAAGGCGTACAAGTCCGAACTGCACGCGCTCCGCGAGGAGGCCGCGAAGGACGGCGTGCTGATCAGCGGCACCGGCCAGGTCAGCCTGAAGGACCCCGACCCGGAGGGCGACAAGCCGCTGGAGATCGCCGGTCCGCTCTCGCCGCCCGGCATGACCCCCAACCGGCTCAAGGTCGAGGCCTGGGAGGCGCGGATCAAGGTGGTCCTCGTCAAGGCCACCGACGCCGACATCTCCGCGGCCACCGCCCTCAAGCGGAACACCGGCAAGGGCGGCAAGGAGGGCTTCAACGACAAGACCGTGAAGTCCGTCGACCAGGACGAGGCGCAGCGCTCCGCGAAGCTCCTGGAGAAGTACGAGAAGGGCGAGAAGCTCTCCCCCGCCGAGCTCAAGGAGCTGGAGCGGGTGATGCGGCACAACGAGAAGGACCCGCAGTTCAGCCGCATGCTCCTGAACGACCTCGGCCCCGAGGCCACCCTGCGCCTCCAGGAGGACCTGGAGAAGGAGCGGGCCGGCGACGGCGCGAACAAGGAGCGGTACGCCAACATCCAGAACTCGCTGGCCAACAGCGTGGGCGCCGCCAACCAGGACAAGCAGTTCTCCGACAAGTGGCGTGCGGACATGCGGGAGTTGGGCACCAAGCGCCCGGACGGCGACGCCTCGGGCCCGTACGGCTACCAGTCGCTGACCGAGCTCCTCAAGCACGGCGACAAGGGCGCGTACCCGCCGCACATGACGACGGGCCTGACCGACGACATCATCGCGGCGGAGAAGAAGGACCCGGAGATCTGGGACGAGAGCCAGCGGGTCGACCCGGGGGACGACGCGAAGAAGCAGGAGATCGTCGACCCGGTCGACAACATGCTGAACGTCATGAGCGGCGACCCGGACACCGCCACCCGCTACCTGGACCCGAAGGCCGACGGCGGCAAGGACCGCCTGGACTACCTGCTCGGCGGCGACAAGGACACCCCGGGCAGGCACTGGCCGAACGTCCACGTCAGCGAGATGACGCAGGGCGGCGGCGGCCCCATCGGCGGCACCGAGCTGGACAGCTGGGACGAGGACCCCACCAACTCCCGCACAGGCTTCGCCAACGCCCTGGAGGCGGCCACCACCGGCGTCAAGCCCGGCGAGGAGAAGATCGACTACGGGCCGCACTCCGAGGGCGAGGCCCGGGTCATGCAGCGCACGATCGAGCTCCTGGACCAGGACGCCAAGGGCGACGAGGTCCACGAGAACATGCAGCGCCCGCTGGCCCGCGCCCTGTCCGACTACACCGCGGACACCCACGACATCATCGCGGGCAGCAAGGACGCGTACGACAACGACGGCGGCCGCAAGGACATCATCGGCAGCGGCGACAACGCGCACATCGCCAACAAGGAGGCCAGCGTCATCCGCGTCCTGCGCGGCGTCTCCGACGACCCGGAGAACTACGCGCAGATCTACGAGGCCGAGCGGTTCTACGCGGCCGAGACGATGGACCGCGCGCCGAAGGAGCCCGGCAACAACAACGAGAACTGGAACGTCCCCGCACGCGACGCGGGCAACGTCCTCGGCGCGTACAACGCGATCGGCTCCGACGCGTACCTCGACCAGCGGGACGAGAAGAAGCAGTGGGCCGACGACGTGGCGAAGGCCAGGTACCACGAGTACGGCATGCCGATCACCGCGGTGCCGTACGTCGGTGACGCCGCGCAGCGCATGCTCGACCAGACGACGTACGACTGGTCCAAGGACGTCAAGGCCGAGGCCGACCTCGCGGGCAAGGAGGCCACCAACGACGAGAAGGCCAAGGGCAGCGCCGGCACCAAGGACCTGATCGACCAGTGGGTGACGGACCGCAACCAGCACGGCGGCGACATCTCGTCCACCACCGAGCGGGACATGAAGCAGGAGGCCGAGACCAGCTACCTGGTCCACCGCGGCTCGGCCCTGGCCGCGCTGCGCGGCGAGTACTGAGCCGCTCCGTGGAGTGACCGGTGGAATACCCGGTGCGGGCGGGCGAGTTGAAGGTTCCGACGGACCTGACACCGACCGCCCGCACCTAGGGAGTCCCCATGGCACTGTCCCCTGACGAGCGCGAGAAGTTCCTGGCCGAGCCGCACATCGGCGCGCTCTCGGTGGCCGAGGAGGGCAGGGCGCCGCTGACCCTGCCGATCTGGTACCAGTACGCGCCGGGCGGCGACCTGTGGGTGATGACCGGCACCGACAGCAAGAAGGGCCGCCTGATCGCCGCGGCCGGCCGCTTCTCCCTGATGGTCGACCGCGTGGAGCCCACGATCCGGTACGTGTCGGTGGAGGGCCCCGTGGTGCGTACGGAGAAGGCCACGACGGAGCAGCTCCGCGAGATCACCGCCCGCTATCTGGACGCCGACAAGGTCGACGCGTACGTGGCGTACGCGGAGGCCAACCACGGCGAGAACACGGTGTTCCACCTGCGCCCGGAGCGCTGGTACTCGGCGGACCTCGGGGAGGTCTGAGGCGGCCTGTACGGGGGCCGAGGCGGGACAATCGCCGTATGAGCGAAGCCATCTCACGCGAACCGGGACCCGGCGCCTTCGCGGCCCTGCTGCGGCAGCAGCGTGTCTGGGACGTCGACCTGCCGCGCTTCGACCCGGACGCGGCGCCCGCCGAGCCGACGGCACTGTTCCACGACTGGTTCGCGGACGCCTGCGCCGCGGGCCAGGTCGAGCCGCACACGATGCAGCTGGCCACGGTCGACGCGGACGGCGGGCCCGACGTCCGCACGCTGATGCTGCACGGCGCCGCCGACGGCGTCTGGCACTTCGCCTCGCACTCCGGCAGCCGCAAGGGCCGCCAGCTCGCCGCGCACCCGCGGGCCGCCCTGCACTTCTACTGGGCGGCCCGCGGCCGGCAGATCCGGATCCGCGGCACGGTGACGACGGCGACGGCCGCCGAGTCGAGCGCCGACCTGCACGCCCGCTCCACCGGCGCCCTCGCCGCGGCGCTCACCGGCCGCCAGAGCGAACCCCTCGCGTCCCTCGCGAAGCTGGCGTCGGCGTCCACGGCCGCCTGGGACCGGGCCCGCCGCGAACCGGACGCCGAGGTCCCGACCTGGACGCTGTACGAACTCGCCGCGGAGGAAGCCGAGTTCTTCCAGGGCGAGGCCCACCGACAACACGTACGCCTGCGGTACCGGCGGGCGGGCGGGCGGTGGGAGAGGGGGTTGCTCTGGCCTTGAGCGGCGGGGCGCCGGGCAGGGCGTCCTGCAGGCGTTCTCACCGGTCGCCGTCGTGCCCCAGGCGGCCCTCGGTGCCGAAGAAGGCGTCGGCCTCCCCGCGCATCTCCCCGCTGTCGGCGGGAGGGAGCCTGCGGGCGCGCGCCACCAGCTCCTCCGCGGTCAGCTCGCGGCGATGCGTGGCAGCCCCGGGTCCGGCAGAGGATGACGCCGACCCGTCCGAGGCCAGCCGCGCGTGCAGGTGGGCGTCCTGGAAGGTGCCGTCGGCGTTGCGGTGGGCTTCGCGGAGGGTGCCCTCGTACGGGAAGCCGCAGCGTTCGGCGACGCGGCAGGACGCGGTGTTGCCGACGGAGTGGTCGAGGGCGAGGCGGTGCAGGCCGAGGCCGAAGGCCCAGTCGGCGACGAGGGCGAGGCCGCGTGCGGCGACGCCGCGGCCGCGGGCCTCGGGCAGCACCCAGTAGCCGACGGTGGCGGAACGGTTCGGCCAGTACGGGGAGTTGAGGCTGAGGTTGCCGAGCACGGTGCCGTCGGCCGCGTCCGTCACGCAGAACGCGGCGGCCGTGCCCGCGTCCCACAGCGCGGCCCGGTCCCGCAGGGCGCGGCGGGCCGACTCCAGGTCGTCGACGTGGTGCAGCGGGTTGTTCCAGCGCTGGAACTCGGGGTCCGAGACGCCCCGCAGATAGGCCGCCGGGTCGCCGTCGATGCCCACGTCCCAGGGGCGCAGCCGCAGGCCGCCGCCGTGCAGCTCGGTCCTCTTCAGCCGGTTCGTCACCCGGCCATTCAACCGCGCGGCCGTCAGGCACGCGGCCGGAACACCGGCACGGCCACACCCTCCGCCTCCGTACGGAACGTCACGCTCAGCGCCATGCCGATCCGCAGCCGCTCCTCGGGGCAGTCCACGACCTCGGTCATCATCCGCGGGCCCTCGGCGAGGTCGACGACGGCGGCGACGTAGGGCGTGCGCCCGCCGAAGGGCGGCAGGTCGTTGCGGTGCACGACGGACCAGGTGTAGAGCGTCGCGGCCCCCTCGGCCTCGACCCACTCGACGTCGGTGCCGTTCCAGCAGTACGGGCAGAACTCGCGCGGGTAGTGGTGCGTACGCCCGCACGCCCCGCACCGGCGCAGCAGCAGCTTCCCGTCGGCGGCGGCGTCCCAGTAGGCCTGGGTGAAGGGGTCGGGTTCGGGGAGGTCGAAGCGCGCGGAAGCCGTGGGCCCGGTGGTCGTCACAGGAAAAGTCCCATCGCGGAGTCGAGCGACCAGGTCTGCCAGGACATGCCGAGGAGCGCGACGAGGGAGATCAGCGCCATCATCGCGTTCTGCCCCTGCTCGGCCCAGTCGTGGATCATCAGGACGAGGTAGAGGAGGTTGAGGAGCAGCCCGCCGACCAGCGCGACCGGGGTGAGGAATCCGCTGATCAGGCCGAGTCCGAGGGCGAGTTCGGCGTGGACGACGACGTACGCCATGAGCCTGGGCCGGGGTGCGACCACCGTCTCGAAGCCGCTCTTCACGGCCGGCCACTTGTGTCGGGCCGCGATGTCGGCGGCCCAGGCGATGCCCGTGCCGTGCTCGAACCAGCTCTTCCTGTCCTTGTGCCGCCAGCTCTCCAGCCACCACAGGCCGAGCCCGATGCGGAGCACGGCGAGCCATTCGGCGCCGCCGATCCAGATCGTCTCCATGTCCCGTCCCCTCATCCATATCTGACGGTACGTCAGTTCTACGGTCGGGGACAGACCCGCGCAAGAGCCCGGCGTACGGGTCCGGGCCCGCCCCCCGTGTGACCATTTCGCAATCGATTCCCGACTTGACCGCGACCCATCAAGCCGGGCTTTCACTACGCTCCGAGGACATGAGCGACGAAACCCCCCGCCCGGCGGCCCCCGCGGACGGCCACCCCGTCTACGTGATCGGCGGCGGCCCCGCCGGACTCGCGGCGGCGGCCGCCCTGCGCGGCCGCGGCGTACGGGCCGTCGTCCTGGAGCGGTCGCCCGCCGTCGCCGACTCCTGGCGCCGCCACTACGACCGCCTCCACCTGCACACCACCCGCCGCCTCTCCGCCCTGCCGGGCCTCAAGATCCCCCGCTCGTACGGGCGTTGGGTCGCGCGTGACGACGTGGTGCGCTACCTGGAGCGGTACGCGGACCACCACGAGCTGGAGATCGTCACCGGCGTCGAGGTGGACCGCGTCGACCGCGCGCCCGACGGCGGCACATGGCTGCTGCGCGCGAGCGGCGGCCGGGAGCTGACCGCGTCGGCGGTCGTCGTCGCCACCGGCCACAACCACACCCCGCGCACACCGGACTGGCCGGGCGCGGAGTCGTACTCCGGGGAGCTGCTGCACGCCTCGGCGTACCGCAACGCCGGGCCGTACGCGGGGCGGGACGTGCTCGTCGTCGGGGTCGGCAACACGGGGGCCGAGATCGCGGTCGACCTCGCGGAGGGCGGGGCGGCGAGCGTACGGCTCGCGGTGCGCACGCCTCCGCACATCGTGCGCCGCTCCACGGCCGGCTGGCCCGCCCAGCGCTCCGGCATCGCCTGCCGCCGCCTGCCGGTGCGGCTCGTCGACCGGGTCGCGGCCGGACTGGCCCGGCTCAGCGTTCCCGACCTGACGGAGTTCGGCCTGCCGCGGCCCTCGGACGGGCTGTACTCGCGGGTGCGGCAGGGGGCGATTCCGGTGCAGGACGTGGGGCTGATCGACGCGGTACGGGGCGGTCGGGTCACTCCGGTCGCGGCGGTCGAGTCCTTCGCGGGCGAGAAGGTCGCGCTGACGGACGGCACGGTGCTCACGCCGGAGGCGGTGATCGCGGCGACGGGATACGACCGGGGGCTCGGACGTCTGGTGGGCCACCTGAACGTCCTGGACCCGGAGGGCCGGCCCCTCCGGACCTCCCCCGAACAGGGCCTGTTCTTCATCGGCTATACGAATCCGATCAGCGGCATGCTGAGGGAGATCGGCAAGGAGTCCCGCCGAGTGGCCCGAGCGGTAACGCGCTGACCCCTGAGGGCTCCGCCCCCGACCCCCCGGCTCCTCAATCGCCGGAGGGGCTATCGGGGGCCTTCTCTCGGCTGTCCCGCGGTTGTGGCTGGTCGCGCAGTTCCCCGCGCCCCTGAAAGGGGCGCGGGGAACTGCGCGAGCAACCACGACGGCGCCGCAGCCGAACGAACACCGCCGGAGGCTTTCGGGAAGGGGCGGGGAGGGGACCCGATCGAGCCCGCAGGGCGAGACGAGTCCCGGCGGCCGCGCCGAGGGGGTGGTTTCGGTCGGATGCAGGGGTCCGGGTCTGGTTCCGAGTGCGGGAGGGAAGGGGGAGGGGGGCACCCCTCCCCCGTATTAGTGCGCGCACAACGGTTCCTGACGGCCCGTCAGCTAGGTAATCTGACAGAGCGTCAGCTCAAAACCGAACCGCGGCACCAAGGAGGCGGGCCCCAGCGATGCTCGGATCGACCCACGGCACCCTCACCACCGACCCCCGCCGCGCCCGCGTAGTGGCCTGCGGCGAGCGCCCCTCGCCCACCGTGCACGGCACCGCAGACGGACGCACCGCCGACGGCCCGGACCTCGACGTCAGCGGCCGCCCCCTGCACGCCGACGTCCCCGACCTGGACCGCTTCTTCCGTCCGGAGTCCGTCGCCGTGGTCGGCGCGTCCGACGCCGAGGGGCGGCCCAACACGGGCATCACGCGGCAGCTGATCGGCTGGGCGGAGCGGGTCGGCGCCCGCCTCCACCCCGTGCACCCGTCCCGCGAGACCGTCTTCGGCCTGCCCTGCGTGCCCTCCGTCGCCGAGTTGCCCGAGCCCGTCGACCTGGCGGTGCTGCTCGTCGCCGACCCGCTGCCCGTGGTCGAGCAACTCGCCGAGGCGAAGGTGAAGTTCGCGGTCGCGTTCGCCTCCGGGTTCGCCGAGACCGGCGCGGAGGGCGCCGAGGCGCAGGCCCGTTTGGTCGCCGCCGTCGAGCGCTCCGGCATCCGCCTGCTGGGCCCCAACACCAACCTCAACGCCTTCGAGGAGTTCCGCGACGACCTGGACGGCCCGGCGATCGCCCTGATCACCCAGTCCGGGCACCAGGGCCGCCCGGTCTTCGCCCTCCAGGAGCTCGGCGTACGCCTGTCGCACTGGGCGCCGACCGGCAACGAGGCCGATCTGGAGACCGCCGACTTCCTCTCGTACTTCGCCGGCCGGCCCGAGGTCGGGGCGATCGCCGCTTACGTGGAAGGGCTGAAGGACGGCCGGTCCTTCCTGCTCGCCGCCGATCACGCGGCCCGGCGCGGGGTGCCGGTGGTCGCGGTCAAGGTGGGGCGTACGGAGACGGGTGCGCGGACGGCCGCCTCGCACACCGGCAAGCTGACCGGCGCGGACGCGGTGGTCGACGCGGCGATGCGGCAGTTCGGCGTGATCCGGGTGGACGGGCTCGACGAACTCCAGGACACGGCAACGCTGTTGGCGCGCGCCCGCAGGCCGAAGGCGGACGGCGTGGCCGTCTACTCCATCTCCGGCGGCACCGGCGCCCACTTCTCCGACCTCGCCACGGAGGCGGGCCTGCACCTGCCGACCCTCTCGCAGGCCAAGCAGGACGAGCTGCACCAGTGGATACCGGAGTATCTGAACGTCGCCAACCCGGTCGACAACGGCGGCCACCCGGTCGGCGACTGGCGCGGCCCGAAGATCATCGACGCGATCCTCGACGACCCGGACGTCGGCGTGCTGATCTGCCCGATCACCGGCCCCTTCCCGCCCATGAGCGACAAGCTCGCCCAGGACCTGGTGGACGCGGCCGAGCGGACCGACAAGCTGGTGTGCGTCGTCTGGGGCTCGCCCGTCGGCACGGAGGCCGCGTACCGCGAGACGCTGCTCGGCTCGTCCCGGGTCGCCACCTTCCGTACGTTCGCCAACTGCATCACGGCCGTACGCGCCTACCTCGACCACCACCGCTTCACCGCCGACTACCGCTCCCCGTTCGCGGACGCGCCGCGCACGCCGTCCCCCTCGTACCGCAAGGCGCAGGCGCTGATGCGGCCCGGGCAGCAGCTGAGCGAGCACGCGGCGAAGCAGCTGCTCCGGGCGTACGGGATCCGGGTGCCGCGCGAGCAGCTCGTGACGAGCGCGGCCGCGGCGGTGCGGGCGGCGGGGCAGGTCGGCTACCCGGTGGTGATGAAGGCGTCCGGCGCGCGCATCGCCCACAAGACCGAACTCGGCCTGGTCAAGGTCGGGTTGACCTCGGCGAGCCAAGTACGGGACGCGTACCGCGAGCTCACGGACATCGCCCGGTACGAGGGCATCGACCTGGACGGGGTGCTGGTCTGCCAGATGGTCGAGCGGGGCGTCGAGATGGTCGTCGGCGTGACCCAGGACCCGCTGTTCGGTCCGACGGTCACGGTGGGGCTCGGCGGGGCCCTGGTCGAGGTCCTGCGGGACGCGGCGGTACGGGTGCCACCCTTCGGCGAGGACCAGGCGCGGGCGATGCTGGCGGAGTTGCGGGGGCGGGCGCTGCTGGACGGGGTACGGGGCGGGCCGCCGGTCGATGTGGACGCCCTGGTGGAGGTGGTGCTGCGGGTGCAGCGGATGGCGCTCGAACTCGGGGACGAGCTGGCCGAGTTGGACATCAACCCGTTGATGGTGCTGCCGCGGGGGCAGGGGGCGGTGGCGCTGGACGCGCTGGCGCTGTGCCGCTGAACTCTCTCCCCGGGGCTCCGCCCCGGACCTGCCCGAAAGCCTCCGGCGGTGTTCGTTCGCCTGCCCCGCCGTCGTGGTTGCTCGCGCAGTTCCCCGCGCCCCTGTCGGGGCACGTCGATCCAGCCCCTCCGGCGTTTGAGGAGCGGGGTCCGGGGCGGAGCCCTCGGAGCTGTCCGCTGAGGACTTTCGGGAAGGGGCGGGGAGGGGATCAAGCCCGCCGCAGGCGCACACCACCCGCACCCGACCACCGACAGGAGCCACCCGTGGCCGACAAGGACATCCTGCACACCACCACCGACGGCATCCGCTGGATCACCCTCAACCGCCCCGCCGCCATGAACGCCGTCACCTGGGAGCAGCGGGAGGAGATCATCGGTCTCCTCGACGACGCCTCCGCCGCCCCGGACGTCCGCGCCGTCGTCGTCTCCGCCACCGGCAAGGGCTTCTGCGCGGGCGCGGACCTGCGGGGCGGGTCCGCGGCCGGGGAGCGTGTCGCCGGGGACGTCGCCCGGACCATCCGCCGCGGCGCGCAGCGCTTCATCGCGGCCGTGCTGGACTGCGAGAAGCCGGTGATCGCCGCCGTGAACGGCACGGCCGCCGGCATCGGCGCCCACCTGGCCCTGGCCTGCGACCTGGTCATCGCCGCCGAAGAGGCCCGGTTCATCGAGGTGTTCGTGCGGCGCGGGCTCGTACCGGACGGCGGCGGCGCCTACCTGCTGCCGCGGCTGGTCGGCCCGCAGCGCGCCAAGGAGCTGATGTTCTTCGGGGACGCGGTGAGCGCGGCGGAGGCGGAACGGCTGGGGTTGGTCAACCGGGTCGTGCCGGCGGGCGAGTTGGAGAGGACGGCGCGCGCCTGGGCCGAGCGGCTCGCGCAGGGCCCGACGCGCGCCCTCGCCCTGACCAAGCAGCTGGTCAACGCCTCCCTGGACGGCGACCGCGCCGCGGCCTTCGCGGCGGAGGCGGCGGCGCAGGAGATCAACATGACGACCGCCGACGCGGGGGAGGGTGTGGCGAGCTTCGTGGAGCGGCGGAGCCCGGAGTTCCGGGGCCGGTGACCGGTGACCGGTGACCGGTGACCGGTATGTGCGACGTCATGAGGTACGCGCACACCTTCCCATCTGACGCCCCGTCAGTTTCAATGAGTACCGTGATGGGACACGCAGGGATGGCCGAGACCGCCGTCCGATACCTCAGGTCCGTCGGCGCCGCCACGGTCGCCGAGCCCGTACCCGCGCACCCGCGGCCCGAGCTGCGCGCCGTCCGCGCGGACGAGCGGCCGCCGGTCGACTCCGGCGAGTTCCGGCGCGTGCTCGGCCACTTCGCCTCCGGCGTCACCGTGATCACCGCGCGGGACGCGGACGGTCCGGCGGGCTTCGCCTGCCAGTCCTTCGCCTCGCTCTCCCTCGACCCGCCACTGATCGCGTTCATGGTCGCCCGTACGTCGACGACCTGGCCGCGGATCGCCCGCGCGGGCGCGTTCTGCGTGAACGTACTGGGCGCGGACCAGGGCGAGTTGTGCCGGGGCTTCGCGGTGAGCGGCGCCGACAAGTTCGCGGGCGTCGGCCACGGCCCGGCCCCGGTGTCCGGCGCGCCCCTGCTCACCGGCGTACCGGCGTGGCTGGACTGCACGATCCACGCGGTGCACACCGGCGGCGACCATCTGATCGTGGTCGGCCGGGTGGACGCCCTCGACGCGGTGGCGGAGGGCGGCGAGCCGCTGCTGTTCCACCGCGGGACGTTCGGCGGGTTCCGGCCCGGCCCGTGACTCAGGCCCGCCTGCGGATCACCATCGCCATCAGCGCCGCCGCCGCGCACAGCGCCCCCGACGCGTACCAGACCACGTCGTACGAGCCGAACACGTCCCGGGCGACGCCGCCGAGGAAGGCGACGAGGGCCGCGCCAACCTGGTGCGAGGCGAGGACCCAGCCGAAGACGATGGCCGAGTCGTCGCCGTAGTGCTCGCGGCAGAGGGCGAGCGTGGGCGGGACGGTGGCGACCCAGTCGAGGCCGTAGAAGACGATGAAGAACAGCATCGGCGGGCGCACGTCCGGCGCGAGCAGCATCGGCAGGAACAGCAGGGAGACGCCGCGCAGCGCGTAGTACGCGCCGAGGAGGCGGCGGGAGTCGAAGCGGTCGGTGAGCCAGCCGGAGAAGATCGTGCCGACGACGTCGAAGACGCCGATCACCGCGAGCAGCGAGGCGGCGGCCGTGATCGGCATGCCGTGGTCGTGCGCCGCGGGCACGAAGTGGGTCTGGATCAGGCCGTTGGTGGAGGCGCCGCAGATCGCGAAGGTGCCGGCGAGCAGCCAGAACGGGCCGGTGCGGGCCGCCTTGAAGAGCACGGTCACCGCACGCCGCGCGGCCCCCGGGACGGGCGGCGGCTTGGGCACGAACTCCTTGGCCCCGTACGGCGCGAGGCCCACGTCGGCCGGGTGGTCGCGGAGCAGCAGCCAGACGAACGGGACGACGGCGAGGGCGGTCAGGGCGACCGTGATCGACGGGGGCCGCCAGTCCTGGTTCTTCTCCACCATCCAGGAGAGCAGCGGCAGGAAGATCAGCTGGCCGGAGGCGCTCGCCGCGGTGAGGATGCCGGTGACGAGGCCGCGCCGCTCGGTGAACCAGCGGTTGGTGACCGTGGCGGCGAAGGCGAGGGCCATCGAGCCGGAGCCGAGGCCGATCAGGAACCCCCAGTAGAGGACGAGCTGCCAAGGGGCGGTCATCCACACGGCGAGCCCGGAGCCGAGAGCGATCACGGTGAGGGCGACGGCGACGACGCGGCGGATGCCGAAGCGGTCCATCAGGGCGGCGGCGAACGGCGCGGTCAGCCCGTACAGGGCGAGGTTCACGGAGACGGCGAAGCCGATCGTGCCGCGCGACCAGCCGAACTCCTGGTGCAGCGGGTCGATCAGGATGCCCGGCAGGGAGCGGAAGGCGGCGGCGCCGATGATCGTCACGAACGCGACGGCGGCGACGAACCAGGCGCGGTGGATGCGGCGGGCCGGGGGTGCGGGGGCGGACTTCGGGGAGGTGTCGGCTGCGGTCGTCTGAGTCACGTGCACCAGCGTGCAGGCCGCGATCATGACAATCGAGTGGCCCGAAGGACAGCCTTCGCTAGAATCGGGCCATGGCTGTCGCGCCGGAAGCCCCGCCCCGCCCGCACCGTGTCGTGGTCCTGGCCCTGGACGGGCTGCTCCCCTTCGAGCTGGGCATCCCGCACCGCATCTTCGACCGCGCCAAGGACGCCGAGGGCTCCCGGCTGTACGACACGTCGACCTGCTCGATCCGCCCGCCGGGCCCGGTCCGCACCGACTCCGACTTCTCGATCCTGGTCGAGCACGGCCCTGAGGCGCTGGCCACGGCGGACACGGTGGTCGTCCCGGCGTCGTACGAGATGGGCCCGGTGTACGAGGAGGGGCGGCTGACCGACGAGCTGGCCGCCGCGCTCGCGCACATCCGCCCCGGCACCCGGCTCGTGGCGATCTGCACGGGCGGGTTCGTGCTGGCCGCGGCCGGCTGGCTCGACGGGCGCCGCGCGACCACGCACTGGGCGTCGGCCGAGCACTTCCAGCGGGTGTTCCCGCGGGTCGAGGTGGACGCGGACGTGCTGTTCATCGACGACGGGGACGTGCTGACCTCGGCCGGGGTGGCCGCGGGCATCGACCTGTGCCTGCACATCGTGCGCCGCGACCACGGCTCGGCCGTCGCGAACGAGGTCGCCCGCCGCACCGTCGTCCCGCCGCACCGCGACGGCGGCCAGGCGCAGTACATCCAACGGCCCGTCCCCGAAGCCCAGTTGGCGACCACGACGGCCGCCCGCGCCTGGGCGCTCGGCCGCCTGCACGAGCCGATCCAGCTGCGGGACATGGCCGAGCAGGAGTCGATGTCGGTGCGCACGTTCACGCGCAGGTTCCGCGAGGAGGTCGGCGTCAGCCCCGGCCAGTGGCTCACCCGGCAGCGCGTCGAACGCGCCCGGCACCTCCTGGAGTCCACGGAGCTGTCCATGGACCAGGTCGCCCGGGACGCCGGCTTCGGCACGGCCCAGTCGATGCGCCAGCACGTCCAGTCAGCCCTCGGCGTCACACCGACCGCTTACCGGCGCACGTTCCGGGCCCGGGCCTCCGCCTGACGCCACCTCGGTCGTACGCCGCTCCGCGCCGCGCCGGGTCGCCCGCTCCCCCGCCGCCCCGACGACGGTCAGGACGAGGGTGAGGCCGACCCCGGCGAGGATCGCCGCGTCCGGCTCGACGACCTTCAACAGCACCCCGGAGAGGCTGCCCGCGGCGGCATAACCCGCGCCCACGGCCGCGTACATGACGGAGTATCCGGCGGCGAGCGCCTCGGCGGGCAGGACGCGGCGGAGCTGCAGGTTCCGGGTGAGCATCGCCCCCGCCTGCAGCACCCCGGCGACCAGCAGCCCCACACCCATCCACAGCGCCGACGGCAGTACGGCGACCAGCGCCACGCACGCCGACACGGTGAGCAGCAGCACCAGCGACTGCACCGGGAGCCGCCCCGGCCAGGCGTCCCGCAGCCCGTACAGGAACGAGCCGATCCCGGAGCCGATCGCGAACCCGGCGAGCAGCGGGCCCGCGAGGGCGAGCGGGATGCCGCGGTGTTCGAGAAGCGCGGGCAGGATCAGCTCGGCGAGCCCGAGGAGGGACAGGGACGCGGCGCCGGTGACGTACACGGGCCAGGCCCGCGCGAGCACCCGCAGCGGCGAACTGCCGCCCGCCTCCTTGCCGGAGCCGCTCTCCGCGCGCCAGCCGGCGGGCAGCGCCCACAGCCCGGCCACGGACGCGGCCATCAGCAACGCGGCGAGCAGCAGCGGGAGTCGGGCCGCGACGCCGAGCGCGAGCCCGGTCGCGGCGGCCGGGCTCGCGGCCCACACGGCGAACGTCAGCATCGACTCGGCGCTCAGCGCCTGGGTGACGGCCCGCTCCGGTACGAGGGAGGTGAGCAGCGCCCGCAGCCCGCCGGGGGCGCCCGCGGGGGCGGCGCCCGCGAGGAACGCGAACCCGGCGAGCACCGCCGGATGCGCCCCCGGGAACATCCCGAGCCCGGCGAACGCGGCGGCGCCCGCCGCGAGGCCCGCCGCGAGTTGGGGGCGGGCCCGGCCGGGGTCGAGGCGCATGCCGAGCAGCGGCGCCCCGACGATCTCGCCGAGCACGTACGCGGCGGCGAGCAGCGCGCCCAGCGTGTATCCGCCGGGCCGCTCGCGGACGAGCAGCACCAGTGCGAGCGGCGCCATCGCCACCGGCATCCGCGCCCCCACGGCGACGGCGCCCCAGGTCAGCACGGGTCGGGTCAGGATCGGTCGGTACGCGCGCAGGGACATGCGGCGAAGGTAGCGGCCACGCGCCGGGCCCCGGCAACCGAATTCCGCGGCCCGTGCTCGTGCTCGTACCCGCACTCAGAACGTGAGCACGCCCCGGGCCACCTTCCCCGCGTGCAGGTCGTCGGCGGCGCGCCGGAAGTCGGCGACGGGGTAGGTCGCCGAGACCAGCTCGTCGAGGAGCAGTTCGCCCTTCAGGTACAGCTCGGCGTACAGGGCCATGTCGCGCTGCGGGCGGCTGGAGCCGTAGCGGCAGCCGAGGATGGACTTGTCCAGGAACATCGCCGCGGGCAGGAACGACGCCTCGGCCTTCGGCGCGGTCATGCCGAGGAGGACCGCCTGGCCGTGCCGGTCGAGGAGGTCGACGGCCTGCCGGATCAGCGCGGTGCTGCCCACGCACTCGAAGGCGTGGTCGACGCCGGTCGGCAGGATCTCGCGCACGGCGGCCGGTACGTCGTCCGTGGCCGACGCGTCGACGAAGTGCGTAGCCCCGAACTGCCGGGCGGCGGCCTCCTTCGCGGGGTTCGCGTCGACGGCGACGAGCGTGCCGGCCCCGGCGAGGCGGGCTCCCTGCAGCACGTTCAGGCCGATGCCGCCCGCGCCGATCACGAGGACACTGTCGCCCCGCTCGACCCGGGCCCGGTTCAGCACGGCGCCCACTCCGGTGACGACGCCGCAGCCCATGAGCGCGGCCGAGGTCAGCGGGACCTCCTTGGGGATCTTCACCGCCTGTACGGCCTTGACGAGGGTGCGCTCGGCGAACGCGGAGTTCGCGGCGAACTGGTACAGCGGCTCCCCGCCCCGCGTGAACGGCCGCTCCGGGTGCCCGATCGCGCGCCGGCACATCGTGGGGCGGCCCCGGTCGCAGTCCGCGCAGGCGCCGCAGCCGGCGAGCGTGGACAGCGCGACGTGGTCGCCGGGTACGACGTGCACGACGCCGGGGCCGACGGACTCCACGACGCCGGCGCCTTCGTGGCCGAGGACGACGGGGACGGGGAACGGGATGGTGCCGTCGACGACCGAGAGGTCGCTGTGGCAGAGGCCTGCGGCGGCGATCCGCACGCCGACTTCCCCGGGACCGGGGTCCCGGACCTCCAGGTCTTCGACGACGAGCGTCTCCTGCCCGTCGAACACGACACCTCTCACGACTGGCCCCTTCCCCTCAACTCGGTGTGTCTGCCCCGCTGTTCGTTCGGCTGCGGCTTTCGTCGTGGGCGGTCGCGCAGTTCCCCGCGCCCCTGTCGGGGCCCGTGTCGTGCCCTACGCGTTGGGTCGTTCCCCCGTCGCCGCCGCTCGGGCCATCTCCTCCAGGCGGGCCAGCATCGGCATCGGGTCCACGCCCACCGTCCCGGGCAGGAACTCGGCCACCTTCTCGGGCGTCCAGGACCCCTCCGCGTACCCGGCGCGCAGCTCCCGCGGCTGGGCCCAGACGGCGATCTTCGGGCCGGCGATCGTGTAGACCTGCCCGGTGATCCGCTCGGCGGCGGCCCGTTCGCTCAGCAGGTAGACGACGAGGGCCGCCACGTCCTCCGGCTCGCCGATCTCCGTCAGCTCCATCGGCACGTTCGCGGACATCCGGGTACGCGCGACGGGTGCGACGGCGTTCGCGGTCACCCCGTACTTGTGCAGGCCGAGCGCCGCGCTCCGGACGAGGGAGATGATCCCGCCCTTCGCCGCCGAGTAGTTGGCCTGGGCGACGGACCCCTGGTGGTTGCCGGACGTGAAGCCGATCAGGGTCCCGCTCCCCTGCCGCCGCATCACCGCCGACGCGGCCCGGAACACGGTGAACGTGCCCTTCAGATGGGTGGCGACGACCGGGTCCCACTCCTCCTCGGACATGTTGAACAGCATCCGCTCGCGCAGGATCCCGGCGACGCACACGACCCCGTCGATCCGCCCGTACTCGGCGAGCGCCACGTCGACGATCCGCTGGCCGCCCGCCATCGTCGAGATGTCGTCGGCGACGGCGACGGCCTCGCCGCCCGCGGCCACGATCTCCTTGACCACCGACTCGGCGACCTCGCTGGTCGGTTCGCCGCCCTCGATCGAGACGCCGTAGTCGTTGACGATCACTTTCGCGCCCTCGGCGGCCGCGGCGATCGCGACCGCCCGGCCGATGCCGCGCCCGGCCCCGGTGACGGCGACGACCTTGCCTGCCAAGAAGTTCCCCACGTCCGGCCCCTTCCCGCGGTTTCTGACGGACCGTTAGATTCTATGGGCCATCAGATACGGGAACACAAGCCCTCGGGAGGCCCCGATGCCGCTGCCGCCGGAGTTCCACGACATCGCCAAGCGCGTGAACAACTGGGGCCGTTGGGGCGCCGACGACGAGGCGGGCACCCTGAACCTGATCACCGACGAGGTCGCACGGAACGCGACCGCCGAGGTCCGCAGCGGGCACCGGATTCCGCTCGCCCTGCCGCTCAAGGAGGACGGCGTGCAGAGCGGCATGATCCAGGGGCGGATCAACCCGTTCCACGCGATGGTGCAGATCAACCGGGAGCTGTTCGGCCCGGGCACGGTGGCCTGCAGCGACGACGTCGTGACGATGGGCCTGCAGTGCGCCACGCACTGGGACGCCCTGTCGCACGTCTCGCACTCGGGCCGCCTCTACAACGGCCGCCCCGCCGACTCGATCACGGCCCACGGCGGCGCCGAGTTCGGCACGGCGGCGTCGATGCGGCACGTCGTCTCCCGCGGCGTGCTCCTCGACGTGGCCCGCGCGAAGGGCGTCGACCGCCTCCCCGGCGACCACGCGGTCACCCCCGAAGACCTGGACGAGGCCGAGGAGTTGGCGGGCACGCGGGTCCGCGCCGGGGACGTCGTGCTCGTACGGACCGGGCAGGTGCAGGTGTATCTGGCGGGCGACAAGCACGGGTACGGCTATCCGTCGCCGGGCCTGTCGATCCGTACGCCGCAGTGGTTCCACGCGCGGGACGTGGCGGCGGTCGCCGATGACACGTTGACGTTCGAGATCTTCCCGCCGGAGATCGAGGATCTGTGGCTGCCGGTGCACGCCCTGGACCTGGTGGAGATGGGCATGCCGCAGGGGCAGAACTGGTTCCTGGAGGAGTTGTCCACAGCCTGTGCACAGGAGTCGCGGTACGCGTTCCTGCTGTCCGCGATGCCGGAGCCGTTCGTCGGCGCGACGGGCACACCGGTCGCGCCGGTCGCGATCCTCTGACCCGGCGGACGATCACCGAGGGCGCTCACCGAGGGCGCCCACCCGCACACAAACCACCACTGCGGGTGTTGACGTCCGGTGTCCGTTTCCTCACCCTTGTGGCAGCGATCCGCCGTGAGGGGACGTCGAGAGCCCGGCGAGGGGGCGGCACTCGGCGAGTGCGTGTCGTGTTCGTTGGCGGCGCGCGGTGTCCCGCTCGGGGTGACATGAGCGCGCCGCCATCCCCCACGCCGTACGGCCAAGTCCCTTGCGGGAAGCGGCCGTCGACGGTCGTCCGGGGTGATCGGGCCGGTCAGGCGGGGAAGGGGACGACCCGGGCCGGGCCCAGGTGTCGCACTCCCGCGGTGTCGCCCGCGTCGGCCGTGGGTTTCGGGTCGGGGGCACAGCGGTCGACCTCGCACCAGATGCGTTTGCCCGCGCCGTCCTGCTGCCAGCCCCAGCGGTCCGCGAGGCCGTCGACGAGGGCCAGGCCGCGCCCGTTGGTGTCGTCGCCCTCGGCCTGCCGGGGCCGGGGCGGGCGGGCGCTGGCGTCGGAGACCTCCACGCGCACCGTGCCCGGCTCGGACTCCGGGAGCCGGGGCAGCAGGATGCGGAGCACGGCCGGGCAGCCCGTGTGCACCACGGCGTTGGTGACCAGCTCCGAGATCAGCAGCACCAGCGTCTCCGCCAGCGGCTCGTCCGCCTCTATTCCGGAACCGGCGAGCCGTGACCTCGCCCACCTACGGGCCCGCCCCACCTCCGCGGGGTCGGGGCGGACCTCCGTCTGAACTTGAAGCACCTGCACCGCTCACACCATCCGAACCGGCGGACACATCGCCTCGTGTCTCGTCGAGGTCACGGAACGTGAACCCCGTACGAGACAGCATGGTTGACGTACAGTCACCCCAACAAGCGCTTCGGGCATATTCCAGCGCGAAGGAGTACGCGTGCGGCATACTGTGCGACGCGCGCCGCGGGGTGTCGAACAGGGGGGCGCGGGACGCCGCCATGCCCTGCGAGAGGCGGGCAACGCCGGTTCCGGAAGCGCCGTACAGGCCCCACCGGTATGGCTCGCCAAGAGAACCGCTCGCATCCCACGGAGCGTACCGGAGCGTCGCGCCGACTCCGTGCCGTGACGAGTCACACCTCGGACACAAGCCGATATCGACGCCGCACGGTCACTCTGTGCTGCATTCACGGACCGTTCTTGGCAGTCATTCGATCACTTGCGGCTACGCCGCCCACGGCGCGGCCGGTCCCGCCGCCGAGATCAGAGCGCCGCCGCCCACGCCTCCTCCACCCCGCCCGCCGACGGCCCGAGCTCGGCGCGCAGCCAGGCCCGTTTGAGGTGCAGATGCACGTCGGACTCCCAGGTGAAGCCCATGCCGCCGTGCACCTGGAGGCAGTCCCGGGCACCCAGGACGGCGGCCTCGTCGGCGAGCAGGGCGGCACCGGTGATCTCGGCGGGGTCGGCGGTGACGGCGGCCGCGTAGACCGCGGCGCGGGCCAGCTCGGTGCGGACGAGCATCTGCGCGCACAGGTGCTTCACGGCCTGGAACGCGCCGATCGGCTGCCCGAACTGGGCCCGCTCCCCCGCGTACCGCACGGCCGTCTCGCAGCTGCGGGCGGCGCTGCCGAGCTGTTCGGCGGCGGTGAGCAGCACGGCGACCGGGTCGGGGGATTCGGGCGCCGTGGGCGTGCGGTGCAGCGGGGTGAGCGGGTCGACGGAGCGCACGGGCACGGCACGGGCGGTGTCGCCGCGTACGACGTCGGAGGCGTCCAGCCAGGGGACGAGGCCGCCGGGGTCGACGGCGGTGACCACCGTCGCGCCGGTCGCCGCGCCCTCGACCTCGCCGGCCGCGAGGTGGGTGGCGACCAGCGGGCCGGGGAGCAGGGCGCGGCCGGCCTCCTCGAAGGCGAGCACCGCCTCGGGCAGTCCGAGGCCGACGCCGCCCTCGGACTCCGGGAGCCGCAGCGCGAAGAACCCGGCGGCGCCGAGCTCTCGCCACAACTCCCGGTCGAGCACCGGCCCTTCGGGCGCGTCGGCGAGGGCCCGGAGCGCCGTACGGTCGAAGCGTCCGGCCAGGAGCGCGCGTACGCCCTGCTGCAAGTCCCGCTGGTCGGAGGTGAGTTGGAAGTCCACGGCGGTCTCACCGGCCCTTCGGCAGGCCGAGGATGCGCTCGGCGACGATGTTCTGCTGGATCTGCGAGGTGCCCGCGGCGATCGTGTACGAGAGGGAGGAGAGCCGGTCGAGCACCCAGTCGTGGTCGGCGTCGAGCGCGCCCGCCCCGAGGACCTCGGCGGCCGTGTCGTACAGCTCCTGGCGGGCGTGCGAGTAGCGGAGCTTGAAGACGGAGCCGCCGGCGCCGGGGACGCCGCCGGTGCGCTGGGCCTCGGAGACGTTCCAC
The DNA here is from genome assembly GCF_046098215.1 of Streptomyces sp. Da 82-17. Classification (NCBI taxonomy): domain Bacteria; kingdom Bacillati; phylum Actinomycetota; class Actinomycetes; order Kitasatosporales; family Streptomycetaceae; genus Streptomyces; species Streptomyces sp. Da 82-17. The sequence continues at coordinate 328,506 of NZ_JBJURH010000004.1, read as the reverse complement.
TGGGTGAGCCGCCACAGGGCGTGGAACTCGACGTTCAGGCGGCCGAGCCGGCGGCGCAGCACCGGGTCGTCCCAGCGGCCGTTCTTGCGGGCCTCGGCGGCGAGGGCGCCGAGGGTGCGGCGGCAGGCGACGACCTCGCCGACGAAGGCGGTGCCGCGCTCGAAGGAGAGGGTGACCATGGTGACGCGCCAGCCGTCGTTCTCCTCCCCCACCCGGTTCGCCACCGGGACCCGCACCTCGTCGAGGAACATCTCCGCGAACTCGGTGGACCCGGCGAGGGTGCGCAGCGGTCGTACGGTGACGCCGGGGGCGTCCATGGGCATCGCGAGCCAGCTGATGCCGCGGTGCTTGGGCGTCCTGGCGGTCACGGGGGCGGTGCGGACGAGGAGTTCGCACCAGTCGGCGACCTCGGCGTGCGAGGTCCAGATCTTGGAGCCGGTGACGACGTAGTGGTCGCCGTCGCGTACCGCCCGGGTGCGCAGGGCCGCGAGGTCGGACCCGGCGTCCGGTTCGCTGAAGCCCTGGCACCACACCTCGTCGCCGCGCAGGATCGGCGGCAGCCAGCGGGCCCGCTGCTCGGCGGTGCCCTCGGCGGCGATCGTCGGCCCGGCGTGCAGCAGGCCCACGAAGTTCGCGCCGACGTAGGGCGCCCCGGCCTGCTCGGTCTCCTCCAGGAAGATCAGGTGCTGGGTGGGGGTCGCGCCCTGTCCGCCCGCGTCGACGGGCCAGTGCAGCCCCGCGTACCCGGCGTCGTACAGCCGCCGCTGCCAGCCGAGGTCGTAGGCGCGGCGGCCGGGCCAGTCGGCGGGGTCGGGGCGGGGCGGGAGCTGCGGGAGGGTGTCGGCGAGCCAGGCGCGGAGCCGGGCCCGGAACTCGTCCTCTTCCGCGGTGTACGTCAGGTCCATGGGGTCCCCTCGCCGCAGTACGGATCGACATGAGCCCGACGCGGCCGTGTCCGACCGTCCGCCCTGCGGAACGCCGCGCTACCTGATGGCCCGTCAGTTCTGCTTGGACCGAGGCTAGCCTCCGCACCTCTGGACCGACAAGGCGGTGACGCCTACGCTCTGCCCCGATCTGACAGATCGTCAGCTGTACCGGACCGGGAGGTCGGCATGCGCGACACCGCACACGGACTGGGCAACTCCCCGACGCTCTGGGAACTGATCCGCCGCCGCGCCGAACTCACCCCGGACCGCCCGGTGCTGATCCAGGCCGAGGCCGACCCGGCCGACGACCGCACGCTCACCTTCGGCGCCCTGCGCGAGCGCGCGGAACGGGTCGCGGCCGGCCTGCACGAGCGCGGCGTACGCCCCGGCACGGTCGTCGCCTGGCAGCTGCCCACCCGGATCGAGACGGTGCTGCTCAGCGCCGCCCTGGCCCGGATCGGCGCGGTCCAGTCCCCGGTGATCCCCTTCTACCGGGACAAGGAGGTCGGGTTCGCGCTGCGCGAGTCGAAGGCCGAGTTCTTCGCGACGCCCGGGATGTGGCGCGGCTACGACCACACGGACCTGGCCCGCAGGCTCGGCGCGCGCGGCGTCTTCGAGGCGTACGCGGACCTCCCCGAGGCGGACCCGGCCGTGCTGCCCGCGCCGCCCGCGAACGGCACCGACGTCCGCTGGATCTACTGGACGTCCGGCACGACCTCCGACCCCAAGGGCGTGCTGCACACCGACCGTTCACTGATCGCGGGCGGCTCCTGCCTGGCGCACGCGCTGCGCCTGACCCCGTCGGACGTCGGCTCGATCGCGTTCCCCTTCGCCCACATCGGCGGCCCCGACTACCTGGTGATGCTGCTGCTGTACGGCTTCCCCGCGGTGCTGTTCGAGAAGTTCGCGCTGCCGGACGCCCTCGACGGCTACCGCCGCCACGGCGTCACCACGGCCGGCGGTTCCACGGCGTTCTACTCGATGTTCCTCGCCGAGCAACGCAAGGACCCCGCCCGGAAGTTGATCCCGTCCCTCCGCCTCCTCGCGGGCGGCGGCGCCCCGAAGCCCCCGGAGCTGTACCACGCGGTCGTACGCGAGCTGGGCTGCGCGCTCACCCACGGGTACGGCATGACCGAGGTCCCGATGATCACCATGGGCTCCCCGGACGACAGCGCCGAGAACCTCGCCGGTACGGAGGGGCGGCCGCCGGAAGGGATGGAGATCCGCATCACCGACGCCGACGGCAAGCCGCTGCCCGCGGGGGTCGACGGGGAGGTGCGGCTGCGCGGGGAGGCGGTGTGCCGGGGCTACCTGGGGGCGGGACAGTCCGCTGCGGCCTTCGACGCGGACGGGTTCCTGATCACCGGCGACCTGGGGCATCTGAAGGAGAGCGGGCATCTCGTCCTGACCGGCCGGGCGAAGGACGTGATCATCCGCAAGGGCGAGAACATCTCGGCGAAGGAGATCGAGGACCTGCTGCACGCGCACCCGGCGGTCGGCGAGGCCGCGGTGATCGGACTGCCGGACCCGGAGCGCGGCGAGCGGGTCTGCGCGGTGGTCGAACTCCCGCCGGGCGGCGCGGAGTTGACGCTCCCGGAGCTGGTGGCGTACCTCCGGGGGGCGGGCCTGTCCCCGCACAAGCTGCCGGAACAGCTGGAGCTGGTGGAGGCCCTGCCGCGCAACGAGACGCTGCGCAAGGTCCTCAAGTACAAACTGCGGGAGCGGTACGCGTGAGCCGGCACACCGCTCCCGGTCAGGTCACGCGTCGGGGGCGGGCGTCGTGAAGTAGGCGGCGAAGGCGGTGAGGATCTCGTCCTCGGAGATCCGGCCGTCGCCGTCGGAGTCCAGGGCGGCGGCGGCCGCGGCGGCGGTCTGCGCGTCCGCGCCGAGCACCTTCAGGACGCGCTCGGTGGCCTGCGGGGTGGCGCCCTGCCCGTCCTCGTCGGCCACGGCGATCGCGGCCTTCAGGAACGGGCGGGCGATCTCGGCGAACCGCTGCGGGCTGTCCCGCAGCCGCTTCACGGCGCCGGTGACGAACTCCTCGCGGGTCACACGCTGGTCCCCGTCGACATCGGCGATGCCCGCCATGCCCTGCCAGAACGCCTCGGCCCCCAGGTACAGCGCCTGGCCCTTGTCGCACCGCGCGGTGGTCCCGAACTCGGCGAGCACGGCCTTCGCCGCGCCGCTGAAGTCCTCGCGGTCGATGTAGCCGTTGCCGTCCTGGTCGAAGCTCGCGAATCGGGCGGCAATCTTGCGCTCGTACTCTGCGCTGTCCATCTCTCGGCCTCACAGATCAGGTGGGGTGCAGGTGCGTTCCACTGCGGTTACCAGGGAGGGTACGACGCGGGGCGGCCGGTCGGCTCCGGTTGGCGAAGCTTCCGGCCGCCTTGTAGCAGGACCGGAGGATTTCCGGAACCGAACCGATGTCCGGCGGACGAGACACCCCCGCGGCCTCCGGCTTCACCTCTCCCCCACACCCCGGACGCCCGACGGAGGTCCCGCGTCCACGGGTCGGCCGGAAAAGGCGCCTCAGGCGGAGAGGGGAGACGCGGTCTCGTCGACGGCGGTGCCCAGGTCCGGGAAGACCTCGAAGAGGCGGCGGACGCCGAGCGCGGCCAGGACCCGGTTGACGTGCGAGCCGTCCTCCGCGCCCTGCGCGGGCAGGATCAGCCGCAGCCGGCCGCGGCAGGAGCGGATGAGGCGGCGCGTGGCTATGAGGACGCCGACGCCGGACGAGTCGCAGAAGAGCACCTCGGACAGGTCGAGGACGAGGCTGCGGCGCCCCTCGGCCACGGCGTCGTGGACGCGCTGGCGCACGATGGGCGACGTCACCAGGTCCATCTCACCGCTGACCTGGATGACGGCCCAGCCGCCCTGATCGCCATCGGTCACTTTGAGCGCCATCCGCCACGCCGCCTCTCGTTCCACTCGTACGCCGCGTACGGTTCCGGGTTCGGTTCAGCCATCATGCCTGCCGCCGTGACGGCCACATCCGGAAGCCCTGCTTACGCTTCCCTGCTTCGCGGTTGCCCCGCCGCTCCCCCGTAAAACACCCCACCTGAACAACAGGCCATCCCGCAGGCCTATCACATATGCACCGATTCGATCTAGGTCGATCCAGTTCGTTCAACGGACTTCAACGGAATTCCACGCAACTTCCAGCGCAGCGTGACCAATTCACTACCATCCGCAGCCGGTCCGTGCCCCGCGTTGCCGCAAACCGAGGTGCGTTCTCGGCGGTGGGCACTACATTCGATGAAGGGTTCGCGGGTACAAGGCGCACGTACGGCGCACGTACGGTAGTGCCACGGCAGGAGGGGGCCACATGGCGAAAGACGCACCGCCCCGCTGGGACCGCAAGATGCAGCAGCGGCTCGCGCGCGGGGAGGCGGCCGCGCTCGGCGAGCTGTACGACCGGCTCGCCTCGCTCGTGCACAGCCTGGCCCACCGCGTCCTCGACGACGACGACGACGCCGGCCGCGTCACCCGCGAGGTCTTCGCCCACGTCTGGGAGAACCCCGAGGAGTACGACCCGAAGAAGGGCTCCCTGCGCTCCTGGGTCGCCGGCCTCACCCACCGGTACGCGGTGGCGCGGCTGCGGCAGACCGAGACCGAGGCGCTCGCCGACGGCGGCCAGGGCACCACGGAGGACATGGAGCAGAAGGTCCGCCGCGCCTCCGTCGCCGCCCGCGCCGACTACATCGTGACGTCCATGCCCGCCCCGCTGCGCGCCGCACTCGAACTCGCCTACTTCCAGCGGCGGGACTACCGCCAGACCGCCGCCGACCTCGGAGTGACCGAGGACGAGGCCAGGCGCCGCCTCCGCCTCGGCCTGCAACTCCTGTCCACCGCCAACGAACAGCGGCCGGCCGCCGCCCCACCGCCCGGCTACGGGAGCGCCCTGTGAACCCCGACCCCTTCGAGCCGGACCACGGCCCCGAGGGTCACGACGGCCCGGACCGGCCCGGGGAGTCCGACCCCCGCCACGGCCGCCCGGACGACGGCACCGCACCCGGCGGCGGCCCCGACGCGCGCCCGTACGACGACCGGCCGGGCCGCGACCACGGCCACCCGGAGCAGGGCCGCGCCGACCACCGGCACCCCGACCCGCGCCACCCCGACCACCTCCACCCGGACCACCGCGACCCGCGCCACCCGGACCACCTGCACGCCGACCACCGCCACGCCGACCAGGGCCTCGCGGACGACGGCACCCGCCCGGGCCCCGGCACGAGCCCCGGCCCGGACTTCGACCCCGGCTCGCCCGAGCGTTTCGGCGGGCGGTCCGCGCACGGTGGCGGCCTGCGCATACCGCCGCCGCGCAGCTCGATAGAGGACACCGGCCGCCCGCTGCCCGACCCGCCGCCGCTGCCCGCACCGAACCCGCCCGTCCTCGACCACAAGGTCCTGAAGTCGCTGCTCGGCGCCTGGGCGCTCGCCGCCTGCTCCGCCGAGGAGGCCGCCGCCGTCGAACTGCACCTCGGCAGCTGCGGCGCCTGCGCCGACGAGGCGCTGCGGCTCCGCGACGCCGTGGGCCTGCTGCACCCCGAGGAGAGCCTCGACCTCGACCCGGGCCTGCGCTCCCGCGTCCTCGCCGGCTGCCTCGACCGCCGCCCGCCGCGCATACCCGTACCCGACTGGGCCGCGCCCTACGACGCCGAGACCGCCCGGCTCGACGCCCTGCTCCAAGACTTCGGCGACGGCGAATGGCACGCCCCGGTCCGCCTGAAGTGGTACGAGGGGGACCGCGCCGTCACCCGCCGCACCACCGTCGCCGGAGTCATCGCGCACCTCCTGACGGTGGACGGGCTGGTCGCCACGACCCTCGGCCTGGAGGACCCGCTGCCCGAGGTCGCGCGCGCCGCCCTCGCCGACGGCACCCCCGCCGCCCGCACGGAGGCGTACTGGAACGCCTCCCGGTTCCCGCCGACGCGGGCCGTGCGCCTGCCCTGGCGGGACCAGAGCCACACCGTCATCCGCACCGTGTCGTTCGCGGGCGGCGGCTCCGCCGAACTGGCCGTGCCCTACGGCGAGTTCACGATGCCGCTGCGGGACTCCATGCTCGACCGCGCCTTCGAGTGCTGGGTGCACGCGGGGGACATCGCCGACGCGGTGGACTACCCGTACGCACCGCCCGCGCCCCGGCATCTGCACCGGATGATCGACCTCGCCGCCCGCATGCTGCCCGGCGCGCTCGCCGACCGGCGGCGGACCGGGCTCGCCGCGCCCGCGAAGGAACTGGTCGCCGCCGGTTCGCCCGGACGCAGCCTGCGCCTGGAGGTCGAAGGGCTCGGCGGCGGCGAGTGGCTGATCCCCCTCGACTCACCCGGAGCGGCCGCCACCGAGGAACACGAAGTGGCCCATGTCGCCCTCGACGGCGTGGAGTTCTGCCGCCTCGCCTCCGGTCACGTACCGCCCGAGGACGCCGCGGCCGGGCAGGACGGCGACCGCGAGGCGATCCGGGACGTGCTGTCGGCGGCGGCCTCGCTCAGCCGCATGTAGCCGCCGGCCGTGCGCAGCGGGGTTACGCGAAGACGACCGTGCGGCGGCCGTTGAGCAGGACGCGGCGCTCGCTGTGCCACTTCACGGCACGGGCCAGGGCCTGGCACTCCACGTCCCGGCCGACGGCGACGAGCTGCTGCGGCGTGACTTCGTGGCCGACCCGCTCGACCTCCTGCTCGATGATCGGGCCCTCGTCGAGGTCGGCCGTCACATAGTGCGCGGTCGCGCCGATCAGCTTCACACCGCGCGCGTGCGCCTGGTGGTACGGCTTGGCGCCCTTGAAGCTCGGCAGGAACGAGTGGTGGATGTTGATGATCCGGCCGCTCAGCTCCTGGCACAGCTCGTCCGAGAGCACCTGCATGTAGCGGGCCAGGACGACCAGCTCGACGTTCTCCGCGCGCACCAGGTCGAGCAGCTGCGCCTCGGCCTCCGCCTTGTTCTCCTTCGTCACCGGAATGTGGTGGAAGGGGATGTTGTACGACCCCACGAGCTCGGCGAAGTCCGTGTGGTTCGACACCACCGCGGCGATCTCCACGGGCAGCGCGCCCGTCCGCGCACGGAACAGCAGGTCGTTCAGGCAGTGCCCGAACTTGCTGACCATCAGGACGATGCGCATCTTCTCGTCGGCCCGGTGGATCTGCCAGTCCATCTGGAAGGAGTCGCCGACGGCGGCGAAGCTGGCGCGCAGCTTCTCGGCGTCCACGGCCTCGGCGGAGAAGTGCACCCGCATGAAGAACAGGCCGGTGTCGTGGTCACCGAACTGCTGGCTGTCCTCGATGTTGCAGCCGGTCATGAAGAGGTAGCTGGACACGGCGTGGACGATGCCCTGCTTGTCGGGGCAGGACAGCGTGAGGACGTACTGGTCAGTCATACGGGAAGGCTACCTGCCCCGCCCTGCCCGGCCGTGGCGGCCCAGGGCCTGTCGCCCGGATCCGGTCCTACGCCGACCTGGTCAGGATGCGCAGGACCTCAAGGGTGTGCGGCGCCGCGTCCGGGTCCTCGCCGTCGCTCGTCGCGAGGCGCACATGCGCGTCCCGCGCCGCCCGCACCGCCTCGTCCCAGCCGTGGTGGTCCAGGTAGGCGGAGACGGGGGCGTCCGGGCCGACCTGGTGCATGATCCGCAGCACCCGCAGCACGGCCACGTCGACGAGGGCCGCCTCCTGCGAGTCGCGGAAGATCGTCCCCACGTACTTCTCCGCCGACCAGTTGTCGAGCCAGGTGTCCTCGACGAGTCGGTAGACCGCGTCCGTCACGTCCCCGTACCCGTCGACACCCGCGAGCCAGACGGTCTGCTGGAACTCCGGGTCCGAGAGCATGTGCAGCGCCGAGCGCACGTTGCTGCGCCAGCGCCACCACGGCATGTCGTTCAGAGGCATGCCGCCCATGGTGGAGGAGCGGCGGCCGCGACGGGAAGACTTCTCCGAGCTTTGCACGGTTGTCGATCGTACGTTCCCCCTCCGCGGGCCCCGACCGGCCCCTGGAGTTCACCTCCACGTCACCGCGCGTTGAGGAGAGATCACTCAAAGGTTAGGGACCGCCCGGAATCGTGGCGGAACATGACTGTCCGGCGCCGCCCTCGGCTCTCCCGCCCCCTCAAGACCGCAGGCCTCGCTGCCCTGGCCCTCACCGGGCTCGCCTCGTCGACGGTCGCCTGCGGCGCGCTCCCCGGGTCGTCGGACGCGTCCGGGGACACCGTGACCGTCATGACCTGGGCACCCGACAAGACCGAGGCGACGGACATGCCCGGCATGCCCGCGATGGCGCGCGCGTACGCCCGCTGGGTGAACGCCAAGGGCGGCATCAACGGCCACCGGCTCCGGGTGCTCACCTGCAACGACCACAACGACTCGGTCGGCGCCGCGAACTGCGCCCGGCGCGCGGTCAAGGAGAAGGTCGCCGCGGTCGTCGGCTCGTACAGCCAGCACGGGCAGGCCTTCCTGTCCCCGCTGGAGGCGGCCGGCATCCCGTACATCGGCGGGTACGGGCTGACCGAGGAGGAGTTCGTCAGCCCCATGTCGTTCCCGGTCAACGGCGGCGTCGTCGCGCTGCTCGCCGGGAACGGGCGGCAGCTGGCCCGGGACTGCGAGCGGGTCTCCCTCGTACGCCCCGACACGCTCGCCGGGGACCTGCTGCCCGGGCTGCTCAACTCCGGGCTGGCGCAGGGCAGTCGGAAGCCCGCCACCGACATTCTCGCCGCGGAGGACTCCGGCGACTACACGCGCCAGGCCGAGCAGGCGCTGACCGCCGCGGGCGCCGACCGCTCCGTCGCCACCGCGCTCGGCCGGGCGGGCGCCGCCGAACAGGCCCGCGCGGGCTGCGTCACGGCCGCGCTCGGCGACCGCACGGACAGCTTCTTCGACTCCTTCCGGCGCACCCAGGAGGACCACCAGAAGGTCCGGATCTCCTCGGTCCTCGGCAGCGTCGACCAGACCTCCGTCGACCGCACGGGCGGCGCGTCCGGCCCGTACGAGGGCGCGTACGTGACGAGTTGGTACCCGGCGGCCGACGACCCGCGCTGGGACCCGATGCGGAAGGTGATCCGCGAGCAGGCCTTCGGGGACCACCGGATCGACCCGGCGAACGCCGGTGTGCAGACGACATGGATCGCGTACACGGTGTTCCGGCAGGTCGTCGAGTCGCTCGGGGACGAGGACGTGACCGCGCAGACGGTGGCGCGGGCCCTCAACGACGGTGTGCGCGCGGACACGGGCGGCCTCACGCCGAAGCTGAGCTGGCGCTTCGAGGACACGGTCGCGGCGAGCGAGTTCCCGCGCCTGGTCAACGCGAACGTGACGTACCAGGTGGTGCGGGACGGGCGGCTCGTGGCGGCCCGCAAGTCGGCGGTGGACGTGTCGCGGACGCTGGAGGAGGCTTCCTGACGGGGCGTCAACCAGCAGAAGGGCCCGGGGTGTTCGTCCGCCCCGGGCCTCTTTTGCGTCACTCCTGAGTCAGAGCTGGATCCAGGTGTGCTTCGTCAGGCTGTACTTGCCGGCGATGCCGTTCCACAGCGGCGCCGCCTCCTTCTTGGCGGCCGTGGCCTGGCCGCTGGCGGTGTTGCCCGCGGCGCGCTCGGCGGTGTTGCGGGCCTTGCCCTTGTGGCAGCCCTTCTTGCCGAGCCCCGCGACCTTGTCGGCCCACGCCGCGTAGTGGTTGTCGGCCGAAGCTGACGCCTTCCAGGCCTTGTTGAGGGCCGCGGTGAGGGCGGCGTGGTCGGGCAGCTGGTCGACCTGGAGCTGCGCGAGCCGCGTCACCAGGCCGTTGCGCTGCTCCGCCGCCGCGCGCAGATCGGTGGCGGCCTGGCCGAGGTTGCGGCAGGACTCGATGGACTTCACCGAGTTGATGACCGACTGGCGGCTGTCGTTGCTCTCGGCGAGCAACTTGTCGAGCGCGACGGCCTGTTCCTCCGCCGGGTCCGTCGTCGGGGACGGCTCGGCGGCGGGCTCGGACTCGGCGACGTTCTTCGGCTCGTCCTTCTTCTCGTCCTCGCCGCTCGACGCGATCAGCGCGCCCGCGCCGACGCCGAGCAGCGCGATGGCCACACCGATCGCGGCGAACAGCGGCACCTTGGACCCGGTGCGGCCCGCGGCCGGCTCCGGCTGGGCCGCGTACTGCGGCTGCCCCGCGCCCGGTCCGGCCGGGGGCTGGGCGAACTTCGGCATCTGCTGGGTCGATTCGGCGCCGCCGCCCCCGCCCGGCTCACTGCGGAAGAGGCTGTCGAACTCGGCGGGCGGCTGCCGGTCGCCGGGCGCACCGGGCCGGATGCCGTACGGGGCGGACGCGGGCGCGGGCGGCACCGGCGCGATGTACTGCGTGGCCTCGGAGTCCGGGTTCCCGCCCGCGGCCGGGGGCTGCGGCATGGGCTGCCGGCCGAGGAACTGCGTGGCGTCGGCGGCGGGCGCCTCGGGCGGAAGCGCACCGGGAAGCGGAGCGCCCTGCGAACCGCCGTACGAGCCCTGGGAGTTGGGGTCGCCCTGCGCCCCGTGGGGGACGTTCTGGGCGTTCTGCGGTACGGCGGACAGGTACTGCGTCGCCTCCGCGTCGGCGGCCGGCGGCAGCGGGGCGCCACCGGGCGCGGTCGGCGCGGCGGGCGGCAGCGGCGCGCCCTGCGGGGGCTGCTGCGGCTGGGGCTGCGGGAGTTCGGCGCCGGGCTGCTGCTGGTGCGGCTGCGGCAGCGCGGCACCGGACTGCGCCTGGTGCGGCTCGGGCAGGGCGCCGCCGGTCTGCGGCTGGTGCGGCGCGGGCAGGGCCCCTCCGGACGGGGGCTGCGGCTGGGACGGCAGCGCGCCGAGCGGCTGCGCGCCCGGCAGCGAACCGTCGGCGGCCTGCGGAAGCCCGGGCGCCTGCGGCTGCTGCGGCGCGGGCGGGGCGGGCGGCGCGGGCGGGAGGCCGGGGGTCTCCTGCTGCGGCTGCGCCGGAATCCCGGGCGCCGCCTGCGGGGAGGCCTCGTACGGCTGAGGCTGGGCCTGGGCCTGGGGCTGCGACTGCGGCTGGTGCTGCTGAGGCTGGGGCGACGGCTGGGGCTGTTGGTGCTGCTGCGCGTAGGGCTGCGGGTCCTGCGCGTAGTGCTGCTGCTGGTGCTGCATCGCGTACGGCTGCTGCTCCTGCGGGGCGTACGCCTGCGGGGCGGCGGACTGCTCGTAGGGCTGCGGCTCGTAGGACGGCTGGGGCTGCGGCGTTCCGTACGGCTGCTGCGGGGCGCCGGGCGGCGGGGTCTGGCCCCAGGCCTGGCCCGGGGCGAAGCCGTCGGCCTGGCCGCCGTAGGAGGGCGGGGACTGCGGGGCGTCCGGGCCCCAGGGCTGGCCCCACGGCGTGCCGCCCGCGGGCACCGCCTGGTCTCCATAGGTGCCCGGCACCAGGGGCTCTCCGCCGTCGGCGGGCAGCACGACACCTTCGTGCGCGGGCCGCGCCGCGGGTATCTGCGGCTCCTCGCCCTGTCCGCTCTGCGTCACCGGGACTCCTACATATGGGGGGACCTACGGAATCGTCGGCTCACGCTACCGGGTCCCTGATACGGGTTGCTACGCAGCTCCGCTCCCCGGACCCCGCCCCGATCCGATCCGTGACCTGCCGTAACCGCCGGTTCACCGGCCCGACGTGGAATCCCTCACGCCGCCTGCCCCTGGAGCCGGGCGCCGAACTCGCGCACCGCGGGCTGGTCGCGGTACGGGGCGAGGCGGTCGTGGAAGTCCTCCAGGTACTCGCCGCCCCGGTTGGAGCGCAGCGTGCCCAGCAGCTCCACCGCCTGCGTGCCGGTGTGGCAGGCCTGCTCGACCTCGTGCTGCTGCAGCTGCGCCGTGGCGAGCAGGACCAGGCCGATCGCCCGGCGCCGGGCCCGCGACTCGGGGTGCCCGTCGAGGGAGTCCTGGGCGGCGCGGGCGGCGGCCTGCGCGTGGCCGAGGTCACGGTGGCAGTGCGCGAGCTCGTCCGCGAGGTACGCCGCGTCGAAGTGCCGGATCCACACCGGGTCCTCGACCGCCGAGTCCGCCCGGTCGAGGGCGGCCTCCGCCTTCGCGGCGACGGTGTGCGCGGAGCGGGCGTCGCCGAGCAGGGCGTGGCCGCGCGCCTCGGCCGCGTAGAACATGGCCTCGGCCCGCGGGGTGACCCGGCCGCGGGCGCCCTCCTGCGCGGCGCGCGCGAGCTGGGCGATCTCCCGCGGGTTGCCGAGCTGCGCGGCGAGGTGGCTCATGGACGCGGCGAGCACGTACCCGCCGTAGCCGCGGTCGCCGGCGGCCTGGGCCAGACGGAGGGCCTGGATGTAGTACCGCTGGGCGAGGCCGGCCTGCCCGGTGTCCACCGCCATGTAGCCGGCGAGTTCCGTCAACCGGGCCACGGCGGCGAAGAGTTCACGCCCGACGGCCTCCCGGTAGGCCCCGGCGAGCAGTCCGGACACGACGGAGTTGAGGTAGTGCACGACGACGGGCCGGACATGGCCGCTGCCGTACTGGTGGTCGAGCTGGACGAGCGAGTCGGTCATCGCGCGGACCGCGGCCACGTCGGAACGGCCGACGCGGCTGCCCGCGGTCCGGGCGACCGCCGTGTCCGTCGCCATGATCAGCCAGTCGCGGCTGGGCTCGACGAGCGCGGAGGCGGCGACGGTCGACCCGGACAGGAAGTCCCGTCTGCCGACGTCGCTGCGCCACAGCTCGCAGACCTGCTCGATCGCGCCGAGGACCGTCGGCGAGAACTGCAGGCCGACGCCGGAGGCGAGGTTGCGGCCGCCCGCCATCCCGATCTCGTCGATCGTGACCGCGCGGCCCAGTTTGCGGCCGAGGGCCTCGGCGATGATGCCGGGCGCGCGGCCGCGCGGCTGCTGGCCGCGGAGCCAGCGGGCCACGGAGGTCTTGTCGTAACGGAGATCGAGTCCGTGCTCCGCGCCGCACATGTTGACGCGGCGGGCGAGGCCGGCGTTGGAGCAGCCGGCCTCCTGGATGAGCGCCTGCAGCCGTTCGTTGGGCTGTCGCGCGACGAGAGGCCTGGCGGCCATGGCGTACCCCCTGTGTGCGCCGGAAGAAGCGTCCCGGTGAACGATGCCCATCGGGTGCTCGGAAATGCGGATCAATTTCCGGCATAGCGCGATATAGCTACCGTTCCGCCTGGCCGGGCTGGCTGGCCGGATTGGCTGGCCGGGCCGGATGCCGGTCGGCCGACCCCGGCCGGCTGTGCGGGCTTCGCTGCGGTGTGGCGGTGCGGGCTCGCGGCGGCGTGGCGGTACGGCTGCGCGTTCTCCGGCCGCTGCCCCGGCCGGACGCCGGTCGTCGGGCCTGTCTCGCTCGGCCCGTTCTCGGTACTCCCTCCAGCTGGCTACCCGCCCCCGCTGCCGATCCGCGTGCGCGCCCCCGGCCATGCATCCGTGCGCCCCGTGTGCAGGAACGGTGCGCCGGGGCGGCGCCGGGTCAGGGTGCGGGAGCGTCCCTGGTCAGCGCCTTGCGCGGGGGTGCGGAACAGGCGGATGGGAGGGCGTAACCCAAGGTGACGGCGGGAGTTGAGATGTGCGTGGAAGAGACCATCGAAGTCGCCGAAGTCGCCGAAGTCGCTGAAGCCGCCGAAGTCGCCCGGGCCGCGCAGGTCCCGCAGCAGCGTGGGGAGCAGTTGCCCGACACCGCGGTGCGCTACGCGAAGGAGCGGCACTGGGACGTGTTCCCCGGCACCTGGCTGGAGGCCGAGGGCGGCTTCGAGCGCTGTAGTTGCGGGGACGCGTCCTGCGAGGTGCCGGGCGCCCATCCCGTACGCGAGGACTGGAGGAACCAGGCGACGGGCAGCGCCACTGTGGCCCGGCGGTTGTGGTCGAAGCAGCCTGCGGCGTCGATCCTGCTGCCGACGGGCCGGACGTTCGACGCGCTGGACGTGCCGGAGTCGGCCGGGTTTCTGGCGTTGGCGCGGATGGAGCGGATGGATCTGACGCTCGGCCCGGTCACGCTGACTCCGGGCCGCCGGATGCAGTTCTTCGTCCTGCCGGGCGCGGCGCCCAAGACGTCTGATCTGGTACGGAAGTTGGGCTGGCCGCCGGCTTCCCTGGATCTGCGGGCGCTGGGCGAGGGCGACTGGGTGGCGGCGCCGCCGACGCGGGTCGGCGGGCGGGGCGCGGTGCAGTGGGTGCGCCGGCCGACGCCGGCGAACCGGTGGCTGCCGGACGCGGAGGAGCTGATCAGTTCGCTGGCGTACGCGTGCGGGCGGGAACGACGGGCGTAGGTACGGGAGTTGGGGCCTCGCCTGCGGGCGGCCCGAAGCCGCCTCAGCCTATGAGCGCGCCGTCCAGGAAGGGTTCGATCGCTGCTCGCCAGCCCGGGCCCGGGGCGTAGTGCACGAGGTGGCCCGCGTCCGGAACTTCCGCGTACGTCCCTCGGGGCAGGACGCGGACCATTTCCTGGGCTTCGGCGCGGCCCAACTCCCCGTCCAGGCCCCGGACCACGAGCGTGGGGCACTGGACCTGGGCGAGCTCCTCCCAGTGCGCGTCCAGCACCCAGGTCTCGCGGGACGTGAGCATCCTGGCCGGGTCGAAGACGGGCCGCCAGCCGTCCTCGGACTCGGCCATCACCTCCGCGTAGAACGCGCCGCGGACCGGGTCCGGGTGTTCCACCCACGGGTCGTCCTCGCCGAACCAGCGCCGGACCGCGTCCAGGGACGGGAAGGGCACCGGCCAGGTCTTGAACCAGTCCGTCCACTCCCGCTGCGAGGCGGCGCCCAGCGCGGAGGCCCGCATGTCGCAGATGACCAGCCCGCGCACCAGGTCGGGCCGCCGTGCCGCCAGCTGCCAGGCGGTGAGGGCGCCCATGGAGTGCCCGACGAGGACGGCGGGCGCGAGGCCGAGCTGGACGAGGGCGGCCTCGGCGTCCTCCACATAGGCCTCTCTCGTGTACGGCCCCGGGGGTTTCTCGCTGTCGCCGTGGCCCCGCTGGTCGAGCGCGACCGCGCGGTGCCGGCCGGCGAGCCAGGCGGCGGTGCCCGCCCAGTGCGAGGCGCGGCCCATCAGGCCGTGCAGCAGCAGCACACCCGGACCCGCCGACTCCTGGGTCTTGGGCGGTTCGCCGAACTCCCAGGCGGCGAGGCGCGTGCCTCCCGCTCCGATGACATCGATGCGCCGCATCTTCCTGGCACCCCCTTTACGGGCCCGAATTCCCCTGAGTCGCCCCGTACGCCGTGGTTCACGACGCACGAGCCACGTTATCGAACCCCCATTCGAGAATGCGGCTCCTGGCGGCAACACCCCTCATTCGAGTGACCACGCTCAAGGATTGACACGTGCGGCCGAGGGGAGATCTTCAGCGGGAGGCGGGCCGCTCGGGGAAAACGGTCCGACGGGATTGACCTTGAGAGCTCGGGGCTCCAGGTCAGCACAGGGGAGGAAGAGCCCCGGCGCTGCACGGCGCCGGGGCTCACCCGTTCCGCACGGCACATCGTCCCGCCCCCTCCCGACGGCCAAACGCCTCACCGGACAGGCTTGCACGCAAATCGCCCGGCCGCTGCGATTCCGCACAGTGAATCTTGGATTCCCGCCCCCGGTCCCCGGAAAAGCTTCCGCCGGACCCCAACGAGTGCTCCCCGACGGGAAGTTGACACAGCTCCGCCCGACACAGCTCTGCCCGCCGGGCGAGGCCCGGCGGGCAGTGAGGACGACGAGGAGCTGGGCTCCCCCTCCCGCTAGCGCTTCGCCACGAAGACGTGCGACGCGATCTCCGCCTCCAGCTCCGCGGCCTCGCCGCTGCTGCCGACCAGGACTCCGCCCGGCGACTGCGTCACGCTCACCACGGCGCCCGGCTGCACACCGGCCCGCCGCAGCGTGTACATCAACTGCGCGTCCGTCTGGATCGGCTCTCCGATGCGGCGCACGACGACCGTCTTGCCGTCTCCGTCCGCCTCCAGGTCGGCCAGGCTGACCATGCCCTCGTCGAGGAACGGGTCGGCCTCCGCCTTCTCGCCCAGCTCCTCCAGGCCCGGGATCGGGTTGCCGTACGGCGACTCGGTGGGGTGGCGGAGCAGTTCGAGGACGCGGCGCTCCACGGCCTCGCTCATCACGTGCTCCCAGCGGCAGGCCTCGGCGTGCACCTGCTCCCACTCCAGGCCGATCACGTCGACGAGCAGGCACTCGGCGAGGCGGTGCTTGCGCATGACGCGGGTGGCGAGGCGGCGGCCCTCCTCGGTGAGCTCCAGGTGCCGGTCGCTGGCGACGGACACCAGTCCGTCGCGCTCCATGCGCGCCACCGTCTGGCTGACCGTCGGGCCGCTCTGGTCGAGCCGCTCGGCGATCCGGGCGCGCATGGGGACCACACCTTCCTCCTCGAGCTCGAGGATGGTGCGGAGATACATCTCCGTCGTATCGATCAGTCCGGACATACGTGCCCCTCATGCTGTGACAGAAAAGTGGGCTGCGGGTCGGCGCCCCGCAGCGTCCTGCGCTGGCCCTGCCTCAATTCTGACGCATAGCGCCGACAACCGTGCCGTGCCGGGGGATCCGGGGCCCGGGGCCGGACCGCGGGCGTATTGACAGGGCACTGGTCCAGACCGCAACGTGATCCGCGGCAGGCACCCACGCCGCCCTTGTCAGGCACCTTCCCGGGAGAGGCCCTCGACGATGAGCCCCACGAGCGACGGCAGCGAGAACAAGCTGGCCGGGCAGTACTTCGACGCGGCGATCGGGCTGATCGAGCGGGTGCGGGACGAGGAGGGCGGCGCGATCGCGGAGGCGGCCACGGCGCTCGCCGACACCGTCGAGTCCGGCGGCCGGCTCTTCGCGTTCGGGGCCGGGCACTCGTCGCTGGCCGCGCAGGACGTGGTGTACCGGGCGGGCGGCCTGGCCCTGATGAATCTGCTGGCGGTGCCCGGTGTGGTGGGCGTGGACGTGATGCCCGCGACGCTCGGCTCGGCGCTGGAGCGGGTCGACGGCCTGGCGGCGGCGGTGCTCGACACCAGCCCGGCGCGGCCCGGCGACGTCCTGGTGATCATCTCGCTGTCGGGGCGGAACGCGCTGCCGGTGGAGATGGCGATGAACGCCCGCGCGCTCGGCCTGAAGGTGATCGGTGTGACGTCGGTGGCGTACGCGTCGGAGACCCGCTCGCGGCACGTGTCCGGGACGTTCCTGAAGGACCACTGCGACATCGTGCTCGACAGCAAGATCGCGGTCGGGGACGCGGAGTTGACGGCGGAGGGCGTGGCCGCGCCGTTCGGTCCGGCGTCGAGCGTGGTCACGCACGCGCTGCTGCAGGCCACGATGGCGGCCGCGGCGGGCGAGCTGGCGGCCCGCGGTTTCGACCCGCCGATGCTCCGCTCCGGCAACGTCGACGGCGGCCACGAGTGGAACGGCCGGGTCTTCGAGCAGTACGCCGACCGGATCTTCTACCGCCGCTGACCGCCGTGCCGCCTCAGCCCTCCAGGAGCCGGGCCAGGTCCAGGGCCGCGGCGACCCGGCAGGCGACGCTTTCCGCGTAGGCCGCGTCGGGGCGTTCGAAGGGGGTGCGGGTGGCGGTGCGCAGGAAGGTGACCACGCCGAGCGTGACGCCGCGGCTGCGGAGGACCGCGCACAGGGCGTGCACCGAGTCCTGCGGCCACTGGCGGGACCGCGCCCACTCCTCGGCCTCCGCGGCCGGCACGGCGCCCGCGCTCGCGCGTACCGACCCGGCGCGGGCCACGCACTGCAGGGCCGGGTGACCTTCGGCGTACCGCACCGGGAGGCCCGCGCGGTCGCCCGGCACGACGGGGCCCGGGGACTCGGCGGGGGTGGCGGCGGCGCGGACGAGGCGGGGGACGTCGTGGTCGTCGGCGGGGTCGATCACGTCGACGAGGGCGTGGTCGGCGAAGCCGGCGAGGGCGAAGTCCAGGTGGACGCCGGCGGCCTCCGTCGGGTCCTCGCACTCGGCCGCGGCCCGGGCCGCACGCTGCAGTTGGTTGCCGCGGAAGCGCAGCTGGGCCGCCTCCTGCTCGGCGGTCTTGGTCTCGGTGACGTCCTGGAAGAGCCAGCCGACGCCGAGCGGTACGGGTTCCTCCGCGAGCGGGGAGGCGAGCCGCAGGAAGCCGCTGCGCCAGCAGCGCCGCCGCTCCCCCTCCGCACCGCGCGAGTCGCCGCCGCGGGAGTCAGCCGCACCACGGGAGTCGCCCGCACCGCGCGAGTCGCCCGTGCCGTCGTCCCCGCGTACCGACACCCAGAGTTCGGCGGGTGCGGGCGGGGCGCCTTCGGCGAGTACGTGGGTGAGGGCGCTCTCCAGTTCCTCGACGCCCTGCGTGAGGAGCTCGCCGAGGGGGCGGCCGAGGAGGGCGGTGCGGTTGGTGCCGAGGAGCCGGGCCGCGTGCGCGTTGACGACGGCGGGGCGCAGGTCGGCGTCGATGAGGACGACGCCCCAGGAGGCGTCCTCGAAGAGGGCCTCGCTGAGGGCGATGGAGCGTTCCAGGTCGATCTGGGTGTGGACCTCGCTGAACGCGCAGTACACCCCGGCGGGTTTTCCGTCGGGTCCGCGGACGGCGGCGGACTGGGTGCGGACGAGGACGCGCCCGCCGTCCTTGGTGACGAGGGCGAATTCGTGGACCTGCCGGCCGGGCGCGGTCATCGCGGCGAGCAGCCGCTCCTCGACCTCGGCGGCGTCGGCGCTGCGCACGGCCCAGCCGGCGAAGCCCTGCCGTCCGACGGCCTCGTCGGCGGTCCAGCCGAGGATGCGTTCGGCCTCGCGGTTCCAGTGCGTGATCACGCCGTCGGCGTCGAGGGCGCAGAGTGCCGCGTCCATGCCGTCGAGGAGCGCCGCCAGCAGGTCGTCGGACGCGGGGCCTTCACGTGCCTCGCGTCCGTCGCGCCCCGCGCGACCCTCGTGCCGCGCGTGTCCTCTGCCGGCGTCGTCGGCGTTGTCGGCTGCGTCGGTCGTTCCACTGTGCCGGGAAGCACTCACCTGGCCACCCCCTGCAGGACGAGTGAGCCTTGCGGCATGCGCCGCGCATGCGGTGCACAAGGATCATTCAACTCGAACGTGACGCACCCCACACCAAGTTCGGGGAAAAAGTTGCGCCGTCGTAGCCGACTGTGCAGAGGGGGTCACGCGGGGGTCGCCAAGGGCCCGGGCCGGGTACGGAATCCGTGCCGAAAACCGGTTGTGGCGCTCCCGGACGGTTCCTAGGCTTGAACCACTTCGGAAAGGAGGTGGTTCGGCAGATGTATGCAAACCGGACAGGAGAGGTGGCTGCGGGCTAGCGGTCCGTGAGTCGCACTCAGTGCGGTGCCGGACCAGCGTGTGACTGAGCACGCAGCCGGCCAATCCAACGCAGTCACCCGATCCGCGGGCCGCCGGTAAGTCCGGCCGGCTTCCCGCCGCCGAGAGCGGCGGGAACCATGGCCCGCGGATCGTCTGCGTTCACAGGCACTTGCGTACGCACGGCCCAGCGTACGTACGCGATACGTCCGCGAAGGGCCTCAGCCCGAGATCTCCTCGTACCCCTCGATGGACTGCGGGGCGCGGCTGCCGGGGCCGACGTAGCGGGCCGAGGGGCGGACGAGGCGGCCGGTGCGCTTCTGCTCCAGGATGTGCGCCGACCAGCCGGCGGTGCGGGCGCACGTGAACATCGACGTGAACATGTGCGCCGGGACCTCGGCGAAGTCCAGCATGATCGCCGCCCAGAACTCGACGTTGGTCGCCAGGACGCGGTCCGGGCGGCGGGCGTGCAGCTCCTCCAGGGCCGCCTTCTCCAGCGCCTCCGCGACCTCGAAGCGCGGCGCCCCGAGCTCCTTGGCGGTGCGGCGCAGGACGCGGGCACGCGGGTCCTCTGCGCGGTAGACGCGGTGACCGAAGCCCATGAGGCGCTCGCCCTTGTCGAGGGCCCGCTTCACGTAGGCGGTGGCGTCGCCGGTGCGCTCGATCTCCTCGATCATGCCGAGGACGCGGGACGGGGCGCCGCCGTGCAGCGGCCCCGACATGGCGCCGACGGCGCCGGAGAGGGCGGCCGCCACGTCCGCGCCGGTCGAGGCGATGACGCGGGCGGTGAACGTGGAGGCGTTCATGCCGTGCTCGGCGGCGGAGGTCCAGTAGGCGTCAACTGCCTTGACGTGCTTGGGGTCGGGCTCGCCGCGCCAGCGGATCATGAACCGCTCGACGACGCTGGACGCCTTGTCGATCTCCCGCTGCGGCACCATCGGCAGGCCCTGGCCGCGCGCCGACTGGGCGACGTACGAGAGGGCCATGACGGCGGCGCGGGCGAGGTCGTCGCGGGCCTGGGCGGCGTCGATGTCGAGCAGCGGTTTCAGGCCCCACACGGGGGCGAGCATGGCGAGCGCGGACTGCACGTCGACGCGGATGTCCCCGGAGTGCACCGGGATCGGGAACGGCTCGGCGGGCGGCAGGCCGGGGTTGAAGGCGCCGTCGACGAGGAGGCCCCACACGTTGCCGAAGGACACGTGGCCGACGAGGTCCTCGATGTCCACGCCGCGGTAGCGGAGGGCGCCTCCTTCCTTGTCGGGTTCGGCGATCTCCGTCTCGAACGCGACGACTCCTTCAAGTCCGGGTACGAAGTCGGACATCGGGCGGCTCCTCAGGTCTGGGCAGGGGTGGTGCTGCGTCGGAGGCTGTTACTCGAGGGTCGTGCTCGAAGGTCGTACGGGGAGGGTCTGCGGGGCGGTCTTCGGACGATAACTCCTGGTGCCGCGTTTGGGGAGCCCTCAGTGCCACTTCGGGTGAGTTACGCGGCACTCAGTGCCAGGAGGCGGGGTTGTGGGCGGGTGTGGGCGGGTGTCCGAACCCCCGTGCCCGTACGGCAGGATGAGCCGCGTGAACGCTTCCGACTCCGTGCTGCCGCCCGAGCCGGCGGCGATGCGCCGCCACTACCGCGCGGAGGGCATCACCGCCGACGCCCTCGCCGCCGACCCGATGACGCAGTTCGCCCGCTGGTTCCACGACGCCGCGCGCGCGGAGGAGCAGGGCGCGCTGTACGAGCCGAACGCGATGGTCGTCGGGACGGTCGACGCGGAGGGGCGGCCGAATGCGCGCACCGTGCTGCTGAAGGCGTACGACGACGGCGGGTTCGTGTTCTTCACCAACTACGAGTCCCGCAAGGCCCGCGAGCTCACGGCCCGGCCGTACGTCTCGCTGCTGTTCCCGTGGCACCCGATGGCCCGGCAGGTCGTCGTCACGGGGACGGCCCTGCGGACGGGGCGGGACGAGACGGCGGCGTACTTCCGCACCCGGCCGCACGGCTCGCAGCTCGGGGCGTGGGCGAGCCCGCAGTCGACGGTGATCGAGTCGCGGGACGAACTGGACGCGGCGTACGAGGAGTTGGAGCGGCGCTACCCGGAGGGCGAGCAGGTGCCGGTGCCGCCGCACTGGGGTGGGTTCCGGGTGGTTCCGCAGAGTGTGGAGTTCTGGCAGGGGCGGGAGAATCGGCTGCACGATCGGTTGCGGTACGTGCGGGATTCCGGGTCGGACGGCTGGCGGGTCGAACGCCTGGCGCCGTAGGCCTGCGGCCGGCTGCGGTCCACCATCGACTGCCGCGCCGTCGTGGCCGCTCGCGCAGTTCCCCGCGCCCCTGTCGGGGCACACCTGGCTGTGGGCAGGCGTTCCGCAAGGGCGGGCCGGGGGGCGGAGCCCCCTGGGGGTCAGGGGGTCAACGCCTGGTCCAGCAGCGCCGCCCACTGTTCGACGACCCGTTCCCGCCTCGCCCTGTCGTCCGTCAGGACGTTCGCCAGGCCGAGGCCTCGGGCCATGTCGAGGAAGCCCTGGACGGTTTCGCGTACGCCCGGCACGGACTCGTCGGCGCCGAGCAGCTGCACCGCGATGCGGTGGGTCTCGCGGCCGACGCGGGCCTCCAGTTCCGTGACCCGCGCATGCAGCTGCTCCTCGTGCGACGCCGCGACCCACAGGTGCAGCGCGGCCCGGAACAGCGGGCCGGTGTAGAGGTCGACGAGCGCCGCCACGACGGCCCGGCGGTTCTGCTCGGGCAGCTCCCGCAGGGCCGTCGACCGCTGTTCGGCGACGTACTCGACGGCCGCCGTGAAGAGGTCCTCGCGGGTCGGGAAGTGGTGCTGGGCCGCGCCGCGCGAGACCCCGGCGCATTCGGCGACGACCGTGACCGTGGACCCGGACCAGCCGTGCTCGGCGAGGCAGGACACGGCCGCCTCCAGGAGCTTCTGCCGGGTGGCCCGGCTGCGGTCCTGCTTCGGAGTGCGGTCGCGGTCCGTTCGTGCCGCGGCGCTCACAACGCCCATGCGGGGTCCCGTCGTTCGAAGAATGCCGTCATGCCTTCCTTGGCCTCCTTGGACGCGAACAGCGAGGCGGAACGCTGCACGAGGTCCTCCGCGTCGCGGTCGAAGGCCTCAAGGACTCTAGCCGTGGCCAGTGCCTTCGATTCGGCGAGCCCCTGCGGGGACGCCTTGCGGAGGGCGGTGAGGACGGAGTCGAGCGCCCCGTCGACGTCCTCGGCGGCCTCCGTGACGAGCCCGATGCGCTCCGCCCGCGCCGCGTCGAACCGCTCCCCGGTGAGGTAGTACCGGGAAGCGGCGCGCGGTTCCAGGCGTGGCAGCAGCGGCAGCGAGATCACGGCGGGGGCGACTCCGAGCCGTACCTCGGTGAACGCGAAGTCGGAGCCGGTCGAGGCGAGTGCGATGTCGCAGGCGCCGACGAGCCCGAGGCCCCCGGCGCGTACGTGCCCGTCGATGCGGGCGACGACCGGCTTGGGCAGTTCGACCAGCTGCCGCAGGAGCGCCACGAAGCCGTACGGGTTGGGCGGCTCTTTCAGGTCGGCGCCCGCGCTGAACGTGGACCCGCTGTGGGTGAGCACCACGGCCCGTACGCCGGGGTCCTTCGCGCAGTCGCCGAGTTCCTGGGCGAGGGCGGTGACGAGCTGGGCGGAGAGCGCGTTGCGGTTCTCCGGGGCGTCGAGGGTGAGCGTGGTGACGCCGCGGTCCCGGTGAACCGACAACGACGAGGAAGGCTGCTTCATGCGTGGTCCCCAGTTTGTGAATGACTCAGGAAGTACGGTCGCGGTCGCGCAGTTCTCTGCGGAGGATCTTTCCGCTGAGTGCCCTCGGCACGCTGTCGATGAACTCGACCCGGCGGATCTTCTTGTGCGGGGCCACGCGCGCGGCGACGTACGCGGTGATCTCGTCGGCGTCGAGCCGCGCCCCCTCCTGTCGTACGAGGAAGGCCTTCGGGATCTCCGTGCCGTCCTCGTCGTACACCCCGATGACGGCGGCGTCGGCGACGGCGGGGTGGGTGAGGAGGAGCGCTTCGAGTTCGGCGGGGGCGACCTGGAAGCCCTTGTACTTGATGAGTTCCTTGACGCGGTCGACGACGAACAGCCAGCCGTCGGCGTCGACATGGCCGATGTCGCCGGTGTGCAGCCAGCCGTCGGCGTCGATCATGTCGGCGGTGGCCTCGGGCCGGCCGAGGTAGCCCTTCATGACCTGCGGGCCGCGGATGACGATCTCGCCGCGTTCGCCGGGCCCGGCCTCCCGCGTCGGGTCGTCGAGGTCGAGGAGCCGCATCTCGGTGCCGGCGACCAGCTTGCCGACGGTGCCGGGCGGCGGGTCGGTCACGTCGAGCGGGACGAGGTGGGTGCAGGGCGAGAGTTCCGTCATGCCGTAGCCCTGGATCACGGCGGGCAGGCCGAGGCGGCGGGCGCAGGCGGCGGCGAGGTCGGCGTCGAGGGGCGCGGCGGAGCTGAGGACGAGCCGCACGGACGACAGGTCGTACTCCGCGACCTTCGGGTGCTTGGCGAGGGCGAGGACGATCGGCGGGGCCACGTACAGGGCGGTGATGCGGTGTTTCTCGATCGCCGCGAGGAACGTGTCGATGTCGAAGCGGGGCAGGACGACGACGGTCGCGCCGTGCCGCAGCGGGGCGTTGACGAGGGCGGTGAGGCCGTAGATGTGGAAGAACGGCAGGACGGCGAGGACGCGTTCGCCGGCGCCGATCGGCATGCTCGGGTGCAGTTGGGCCAGGTTGGTGGCGATGCTGCGGTGGGTGAGCATGACGCCCTTGGGGACGCCGGTGGTGCCGGACGAGTACGGCAGGGCCGCCACGTCGTGCGCCGGGTCGATGTCGACGTGCGGTTCGGGGGCGGTGGACACGGCGAGTTCGAGCACGGACCGGTGCCCCTCGGCCTCGTCGCAGACGATGATCTCCCGTATGCCGCCGACGAGTTCGGCCGCCGCGCGGGCCACGTCGAGCAGCGGCGACACGGTGACGATCCAGGTCGCCCCCGAGTCGCGCAGCTGTTTCGCGAACTCCTCGGGGGTGGACAGCGGATGGACGGTGGTGACGGCGGCGCCGGCCCGGGTCGCCGCGTGGAACACCGCCGGGAAGGCGATGGTGTTGGGGCTGTGCAGGGCCAGCACGTCGCCCTTCCGCAGCCCTGACTCGGCGAGGGCGGCGGCGATCCGGCGGTGCGCGGCGTCGAGTTGGGCGTAGGTGAGCCGGGCGTCGGTGACGCCGTCGACGAGGGCCTCGGTGTCGCCGTACGCGTGGGCTTCGCCCAGGACGGCGTCGTGGATGGGGAGTTCCAGGGGCGGTACGTCGGGGTAGTCGCTGCGGAAGACCATGGGCGCACTCCCTTGCCAGGTACTGCCAGGACACTGCCAGGACTCTGCGAGCCTCAGAGCCTGGCAGTGGAACCAGAAACAATCAAGCGTGCTGGTTCAGCGGGGAGACGGACTTCACCGGCCACGGCTCGCCGCAGCGGACGCAGGCGGCGCCGACGCGCACGCCGTGGATGACCTCCGGCCCCACGTCCACCCCGAGCGCCGCCATCTCCAGCGCCCATCGCCGGGCGGCCTGCGCGCGCCGCTCGGCGTCCCCCGGCTCCTCGGGGACGGGCGTCAGATCGATGTACGGGCGGACGAGACCGCTCTCCCCCGTGTACGGGTTCCAAGCGTCCGGCGGAACCATGTACGGCCGGATGTGGAAGGGCCGTCGCACCCGGAGCCTCGGCGGCTCCAACTCCCCCTCCGGGGCGGCCCGATGACCCCCTCGGGCGGGAAACAGCAAAGAGCACAGCGCGGCGCAGGCGCGCACGATAAGGTCCTTCATTGTTCGTCTTCATTCCTGACTGATGAGCCACGCCCCCGGACGGCTGCCACCGTCGCGGGGGCACTTGCATGGGCAGGTGCGGCAAGCGGTCAGAGGTAGAGCTGTCCTCTGCAGCGGCGGCAGTACGTCTTGCCGTCGCGCCGCTCGGTCTCCGGGTGGTCGCACATCACGCGGGGCGCCGCAGCGCGGCGGCGAGGGCGCGGGCGGTCGCGATGTTGCAGCGGCCCAGCTCGATCAGGGCGAGCGGGGCGGCGCCCACGCAGGACGCGATGTCGAGGCCGAGCGAGGGCAGTTTCACTCCCGCGCTCTTGAGCGCCTCCCGCAGCTCGTCCCGCGCGCACTCGGCGGCGCGGACCTTCTCCTCCGCGCTCATCCGGCTGTCGGAATTGGGCATGGGTGTACTCCGTCCCGCCAACTCCCGCGTGCAGGACGGGGGTTGGACTACCGTGCGTGTTCCGGTCACCACGAATATGGACCGAGACCAGGGGTCGGACACGGCCAACCAGCTCAAATTCCACGCCTCGCGGTCCAAATTCCACACCTTCCACAGGGGAGCGCGTCATGCCGACCAGGCGTGTGATCACCAGCCGCAGCCGGGAGCCACGGCAGCGGTTCGCGGAGGAACTCCAGTCCCTGCGCGCGGAGAGCGGGCTGAGCCTGCGGCAGCTGGGCGACCAACTGGGCTGGGACTGGTCGCTGTTCTCCAAGCTGGAGAGCGGGGAGACGCTGGGCGGCCCGGAGGTCGTCCAGGCCCTGGACGCGCACTACGGCACGGGGAGTCTGTTGCTCACGCTGTGGGAGTTGGCGCTGGGGGATCCGACGCAGTTCCGGGAGAAGTACCGGCGGTACATGACGTTGGAGGCTGAGGCGGTGAGCCTGTGGCAGTACTCCGTGAGTTCGCCTCCCGGCCTGCTGCAAACCGAGGGGTACGCCCGTGAGGTCCTTGCGGCTGGTGGGAGCGCGGGCAAGGAGCTGACCCAGCAGGTGGAAGCTCGCATAGGGCGGCGCGTGCTGCTGACCGGAGATGACGCACCGCCGTTCCGCGCGATCCTCTCGGAGGCGGTCCTCCGCACCTCACTGCGCAGCGCCGAGGCGTGGCGCGAGCAACTGGCGTACCTCGCCGAGGCAGCCGAACGCCCGAACATCACTCTGCAGGTGCTGACGCAAGCCGCCGGACCACACGGCCTGATGAACACCGATGTGATGTTCCTGCGCCTGACGGACGGCCGCACCGTGGCCTACGCAGAGAACGACATCAGTGGTGAACTCATCGAGGAAAACCGCCAAGTTGAGCGATTGCAGCGTCGATATGATGCGGTCCGCGACCTGGCCCTCTCCCCTGCGGCGTCGCGGAAGGCCATCACGCAAATGTTGGAGGAAGCACGTGCGAGCTATTGACCTGAGCACCGCGACCTGGCGCAAGAGTTCGTACAGCAACACGGACGGCGGGAACTGCATCGAGGTGTCCGACGACTTTCTGACCTCGGCCACGTGGCGGAAGTCCTCGTACAGCAACCCGGACGGCGGCAACTGCCTCGAAGTCGCCGAAGACTTCACCCCCCTCATCCCCGTCCGCGACAGCAAAACCCCCCAAGGCCCGGCCCTGGTCTTCGAGTTGGCGGCCTGGGACGCCTTCATCTCCGCCGTGAAGCGGGGCGGGCCCACTGTCTGATCTCGTGGACGTCGGCCTCGTACAGCGTCTGGTCGCCGCGCAGTTCCCGGAGTGGGCGGGGCTGCCCGCGGCCCGCTTCCCCTCCGGCGGGACCGTGAACGCGATGTTCCGGCTCGGCGACGACCTCGTCGTACGGCTCCCGCTCGTCGAAGGCGGCGCCCCCGACGTGGAGCTGGAGCGGGACTGGCTGCCGAAGCTCGCGCCGTACCTGCCCGTGCCGATCCCCGAAGTGCTCGGGGCCGGGGTGCCCGCCGAGGGGTATCCGTGGCCTTGGTCGGTGTACCGGTGGCTGCCGGGTGAGCTGCCCGAGGCGGGCGGGCTGAGCCGACCCGTCCAACTGGGGCGGGACTTGGCCGCCTTCGTGGCCGCCATGCGCGCCGTACCGTCGGCCGGCGCCCCGCAGGCCTACCGCGGCGGGCCGCTCGCCTCGCTGGACACGGCGACGCGGGCGGCCATCGACGCGCTGCGCGGCATTCCCGAGGAGGGCGTCGACTGCGATGCCGTGACCGCCGTATGGGAGGACGCCCTGCGCGCCCCCGACCACGACGGCCCGCCCGTGTGGCTGCACGCCGACCTCATGCCGGGCAACCTGCTGGTCGCCGACGGCCGGCTGAGCGGGGTCGTCGACTTCGGGTGCATGGGCGTCGGCGACCCGGCGTGCGACCTGTTCCCGGCGTGGAACCTGCTGCCCGCCGAGGGCCGCGACGTGTTCCGCGAGGCCCTCGGCGTGGACGAGGCGGCCTGGGTGCGTGGGCGTGGCCGCACGCTGTCCCAGGCCGTGATCGCTCTCCCGTACCACCGGAGGGCGAACCCCGCGATGGCCGACAACGCCCGGCACGTGATCCGGGCCGTGCTCGACGAGTACGCGGTGTGACCGAGGGCTACCGGGTGTCGGTCTTCTTCTCCGGATGCTCTTCCGTGGTCCGGCGCTCAGCGGTCTTCTTCTCCGATTCCGTCTTTCCGCCGGCCCGCGTGTCCTCGTGCTTCGCCTTGTCGTGGTATTCGATCTTTCCCCAGGCGTGCTTCTTCGTAGGCATGGTGCTGACGCCTCCCGCTCCCGAGTAGGACGTGTGCGGATGCCTCTATTGTCCACCCGTGAGATGAACGCCCCGGTCAGTACGACTTCGGCAGCCCCAGGGACTGGTGCGACACGTAGTTGAGGATCATGTCGCGGCTGACCGGCGCGATCCGGGCCACCCGGGCCGCCGTGATCAGCGACGCCAACCCGTACTCGCGTGTCAGCCCGTTCCCGCCCAGCGTGTGCACCGCCTGGTCGACGGCCTGCACGCACGCGTCCGCCGCCGCGAACTTCGCCATGTTGGCGGCCTCCCCGGCGCCGACGTCGTCGCCCGCGTCGTACAGGTGCGCCGCCTTCTGCATCATCAGGCGGGCCAGCTCCAGGTCGATGTGCGACTTGGCGAGCGGGTGCGCGATGGCCTGGTGGGCGCCGATCGGGTCCTTCCAGACCTGCCGCTCCTTCGCGTACTCGACCGCGCGGGAGATCGCGTACCGGCCCATGCCGATGCCGAACGCGGCCGTCATGATGCGCTCCGGGTTGAGCCCGGCGAAGAGCTGGAGCAGGCCCGCGTCCTCGTCGCCGACGAGGGCCTCCGCGGGGAGGCGCACGTCGTCGAGGAACAGCTCGAACTGCTTCTCCGGGGCCTGGAGTTCCATGTCGATCTGCCGACGCTGGAAGCCCGGCGCGTCCCGGTCGACGATGAACAGGCACGGCTTGAGGCGGCCCGTACGGGCGTCCTCGGTGCGGCCGACGATCAGCGTCGCGTCGGCGATGTCGACACCGGAGATGAACACCTTGCGGCCGGTGAGGATCCAGTCGCCCGACGCCGCGTCCCGGCGGGCCGTGGTCGTGATGCGGTGCGAGTTGGAGCCCGCGTCCGGCTCGGTGATGCCGAAGGCCATCGTGCGGGTGCCGTCGGCGAGGCCGGGCAGCCAGGCCTGCTTCTGCTCGTCCGTGCCGAAGCGGGCGATGACCGTGCCGCAGATCGCCGGCGACACGACCATCATGAGGAGCGGACTGCCCGCCGCCCCCAACTCCTCCAGGACGATGGAGAGTTCGGCGATCCCGCCGCCGCCCCCGCCGTACTCCTCGGGCAGGCTCACCCCGAGATAGCCGAGCTTCGCCGCCTCCGCCCACAGTTCCTCGGGGTGGCCGCCCGCGCGGACCACCTTCGTCATGTAGTCGCGGCCGTAGCGCCTGCCGAGCGCGCTCACGGCGGCGCGCAGCTGCTTGTGCTCCTCGGTTTCCAGGGTGGCGCTCATGACTCTGTCTCCTCCTGTACGACGGCGAGCAGGGCGCCGACCTCGACCTGGCGGCCGGGCGCGGCGTGGAGTGCGGTGAGCGTGCCGGAGGCGGGAGCGGTGACGCGGTGCTCCATCTTCATCGCCTCCAGCCACAGCAGGGGCTGCCCCGCCTGTACGGCGCCGCCCTCGGCGATCCCGTCGGCGATCCGGACGACGGTGCCGGGCATCGGGGCGAGCAGTGAGCCGGGCGCGCGGTCGGCGGCGGCGTCGGGGAAGCGGGGCAGGGCGGTGAGCGTGGTCCCGTTGACGTACACGCGGTCGTCGCCGTACCGCGTGACCCTGAACTGCCGTCGCACGCCGCCGACTTCGAGGACCACGAGGCGGGGACTGACACTGATGACGCGTACGCCGTCCACCTCCGGGCCGGTGCGGGTGTGCCGGTAGCGGGCCTCGTGCTCGGCGCCGTCCGGTTCGGTGCGGTACCGCTTGACCTGGTCCTGCGAGCGCAGGTTGCGGAACCCGCCGAACCGGGACCGGCCGTGCGCGTCGGCGAGCGCGGCGGCGAGCGGCGCGTACGGGTCGGGCTCGGGCGCGGTCAGCTCGTCCAGGTGACGCTCGTAGAACCCGGTGTCCATGCGGGCCGCGACGAACTCCGGGTGCCGCAGGGACCGTACGAGGAAGTCGCGGTTGGTGACCGGGCCGTGCACCTCGGCCCGCTCCAGGGCCCCGGCGAGGCGGCGCAGGGCCTCGGCGCGGGTCGGGGCGTGGGCGACGGCCTTGGCGAGCATCGGGTCGTAGTGCACGCCGATGCCGTCGCCGTCCGCGCAGCCCGTGTCGAGCCGTACACCGGGCACGTGCAGGCGGTGCAGGGTGCCGGTCTGCGGGGCCCAGCCGCCCGCCGGGTCCTCCGCGTACAGGCGGGCCTCGACGGCGTGGCCGCGCGGGGCGGGCGGCTCCGGGTCCAGGGCGGCGCCCTCGGCCACGCGGAGCTGCAGGGCGACCAGGTCGAGACCGAACACGGCCTCGGTGACGGGGTGTTCGACCTGGAGGCGGGTGTTCATCTCCAGGAACTGGGCGCGTCCGTCCCGCCCGACGAGGAACTCGACGGTGCCCGCGCCCACATAGCCGGTGGCGCGGGCGGCGCGCACGGCCTGCTCGTACAGCTCGCGCGTCAGGGCGTCGTCGAGCCCGGGGGCCGGGGCCTCCTCGATCACCTTCTGGTGGCGGCGCTGCAGCGAGCAGTCCCGGGTGCCGAGCGGCCACACCGTGCCGTGCGCGTCGGCGAGCAGCTGCACCTCCACGTGCCGGCCGCCCTCGACGTACGGCTCGACGAACACCTCCCCGTCCCCGAACGCGCTCGCCGCCTCGGCGCGGGCCGCCTCCAACTCCCGCTCCAGCTCGGCGAGTTCGCGTACGACGCGCATGCCGCGCCCGCCGCCGCCCGCCGCCGCCTTCACGAGCACGGGGAGATCGGCTTCGGTCACCTCGGACAGCGGCTCGACGCCCATCAACTGTTTGGCCCGCGTCTTGGACGCCATCGCCTCGATCGCCTCGGGCGGCGGGCCGATCCAGGTGAGGCCCGCGTCGGTCACGGCCCGCGCGAAGTCGGCGTTCTCGGACAGGAAGCCGTACCCGGGGTGCACGGCGTCGGCCCCGGCGTCCTGCGCGGCCTTCACGATCAGGTCGCCGCGCAGATACGTCTCCGCGGGCGCGGAGCCGGGCAGCCGTACCGCCGCGTCCGCCTCGCGCACGTGCAGGGCGCCCGCGTCCGCGTCGGAGTGCACGGCGACCGTGGCGATGCCCAGTTCGCGGCAGGTGCGGAAGACCCGGCAGGCGATCTCGCCCCGGTTGGCCACCAACAGCGAAGCAATCATGGGGAGTTCCTTCACGAGTTCCCTCACATCCGGAAGACGCCGAAGCCGCCGCGAGCGCCCTCGTACGGGGCGGTGTGGATCGCCGACAGGCACAGGCCGAGGACCGTGCGCGTGTCCCTCGGGTCGATCACGCCGTCGTCGTAGAGCCGCCCCGACAGGAACATCGGCAGCGACTCGGACTCGATCTGCTGCTCGACCATGGCGCGCAGCGCGGCGTCCGCGTCCTCGTCGTACGGCTTGCCCTTCGCGGCGGCCGACTGGCGGGCCACGATCGACAGGACCCCGGCGAGCTGCTGCGGGCCCATCACGGCGGACTTGGCGGACGGCCAGGCGAACAGGAACCTCGGGTCGTAGGCGCGGCCGCACATGCCGTAGTGCCCGGCGCCGTAGCTCGCACCCATCAGCACGCTCAGGTGCGGCACCCGCGAATTGGACACCGCGTTGATCATCATCGCGCCGTGCTTGATGATGCCGCCCTGCTCGTACTCCTTGCCGACCATGTAGCCCGTCGTGTTGTGCAGGAAGAGCAGCGGGATGTCGCGCTGGTTGGCGAGCTGGATGAACTGGGCCGCCTTCTGCGACTCCGCGGAGAACAGCACGCCCTGCGCGTTGGCGAGGATCCCGACCGGGTAGCCGTGCAGCGCGGCCCAGCCGGTGACGAGGGACGCGCCGTACAGCGGCTTGAACTCGTCGAAGTCGGAGCCGTCGACGATCCGGGCGATCACCTCGCGCGGGTCGAACGGCGCCTTCAGGTCGCCGGGCACGATGCCGAGCAGCTCGTCCGCGTCGTACTTGGGCGGCTGGACCGCGACCGGGTCCGGATCGGCGTACGCCTTGCGCCAGTTGAGGCGGGTGACCACGCGGCGGGCCTGCCGGAGCGCATCGTGCTCGTCGGCGGCGAGGTAGTCCGCGAGGCCCGACGTACGGGCGTGCATCTCGGCGCCGCCGAGGGACTCGTCGTCGCTCTCCTCGCCCGTCGCCATCTTCACCAGCGGCGGCCCGCCGAGGAAGACCTTCGCCCGCTCCTTCACCATGATCACGTGGTCGCACATGCCCGGCACGTACGCGCCGCCGGCGGTCGAGTTGCCGAAGACCACGGCGACCGTCGGGATGCCGGCCGCGCTGGACTGGGTGAGGTGTTTGAACAGGGCCCCGCCCGGGATGAAGATCTCCTTCTGCGAGGGCAGGTCGGCGCCGCCCGACTCGACCAGATGGATCGACGGCAGCCGGTTCGCGAGCCCGATCTCGTGCGCCCGGAACGCCTTCTTCAACGTCCAGGGGTTGCTGGCCCCGCCGCGCACGGTCGGATCGTTGGCGGTGATCAGGCACTCGACGCCTTCGACGACGCCGATGCCGCACACCATCGCCGCGCCCACCTGGTAGTCGCTGCCCCACGCGGCCAGCGGGGACAGTTCGAGGAACGGGGTGTCCGGGTCGAGCAGCAGCTCGATCCGCTCCCGCGCGAGGAGCTTCCCGCGCTTGCGGTGCCGCTCGACGTACTTCTCCCCGCCGCCCGCGAGCGCCTTGGCGTGCTCGGCGTCCAGCTCGGCGAGCTTGTCGAGCATGGCGGCGCGGTTCGCGGTGTGGTCGGGGTCGGTGGGGTCGAGGGCGGACGCCAGCACCGTCACAGCAGTACCTCCCAGAACTCCGAAAGGCCGGTCACAGCAGTACCTCCGGGATGTCGACGTGCCGGGAGCGCAACCACTCCCCCAGGCCCTTGGCCTGCGGATCGAACCGCGCCTGCGCGGCCACCCCGTCGCCGAGCAGCCCCTCGACGACGAAGTTCACCGCCCGCAGCCGCGGCAGTACGTGGCGTACGACGGTCAACCCGCCGGTCTCCGGGAGGAGTTCACGCAGCCGGTCGACGGTGAGGGTGTGGACGAGCCAGCGCCACGCGTCGTCCGACGGCGCCCACACGCCGAGGTTGGCGTCCCCGCCCTTGTCGCCGCTGCGGGCCCCGACGACCCGGCCGAGGGGCGCCCGCTTCACAGGTCCCGCGGGCAGCGGTTCGGGCAGCGCGGGCTCGGGCACAGGCGCGAGCGGCCGGGTGCGGGCGGGCGGCGGGATGTCGGCCCGGGCCCCGTCGGGCAGCACGGCGACGTGCGGGACCTCGCCCTGGCCGACGTACGCGGCGCGGAACACCCCGTACGGCGCGCCCTTGCCGGGCGGGGCGGTGACGTGGAAGCCGGGGTAGCTGCCGAGGGCCAGCTCGATCGCGGCGCCGCTGACGGCACGGCCGACGGCCTCCTGCGCCGGGTCACGCACGACGAGCCGCAGCAGGGCGCTCGCGGTCTCCTCGGTGCCGGCGTCGGCGCGGTCGGTGCGGGCCAGCTCCCAACGCACCTCCCGGGGACGGGGCTTGGCGCGCTCGAAGGCGTCCTCGACCTGGGCGCGGACCAGCTCGGCCTTGGCGTCGACGTCGAGCCCGGTCAGCACGAAGACGACCTCGTTGCGGAATCCGCCCAGCTTGTTCAGCCCGACCTTGAGCGTCGGCGGCGGCGCCTCCCCGCGCACCCCGTCGATCCGCACCCGGTCCGTGCCGGTCTGCGTGAGCCGTACGGTGTCGAGGCGAGCGGTGACGTCGGGGCCCGCGTACCGGGCGGGGCCGGTCTCGTACAGCAACTGGGCGGTGACGGTGCCGACGTCGACATGGCCGCCGGAGCCGTCGTGCTTCGTGATGACGGCCGACCCATCCTCGGCGATCTCCGCCAACGGGAAGCCGGGACGGCGCAGTTCACGCACCGGGTCACGGCCGGGCGCCGCGAAGAACGCGTAGTTCCCGCCGGTCGCCTGCGTACCGCACTCCAGCACGTGCCCGGCGACGACGGCCCCCGCCAGCTCGTCGTACGCGTCCGGGGCCCAGCCGAAGTGCGCGGCGGCGGCGCCGGTGACGAGGGCGGCGTCGGTGACGCGACCGGTGACGACGACGTCCGCCCCCGCCCGCAGACAGGCGGCGATGCCGTGCCCGCCGAGGTAGGCGTTCGCGGTGAGCACGCCCTCGCCCCACCCCCCGCGCCCGCTGAGATCGTCCCCCTCGACGTGGGCGACGCGACTGGGAAGGCCGAGCCGCCCGGCCAACTCCTGCACCTGCGCGGCCAGTCCGGCCGGATTGAGCCCACCCGCGTTGACGACGATCCGCACGCCCCGGTCGTGCGCGAGCCCGAGACACTCCTCGGCCTGCCGCAGAAAGGTCTTGGCATACCCGAGCTGCGGGTCGCGCAGCCGGTCGCGGCCGAGGATCAGCATCGTGAGCTCGGCGAGATAGTCGCCGGTGAGGACGTCCAGGGGACCGTCGGTGAGCATCTCGCGCACGGCGTCGAACCGGTCGCCGTAGAACCCGGAGGCGTTCCCGACCCGCAGCGGCCTCACCGGGCGCCGCCCGCGGCACGCCCCTTGCCGGGAAGCCCGGCGAAGCACTGGGCGATGTCGAGCCAGCGGTCGGCGTCCGGGCCCTCGGCGCGCAGATCCAGGTCGTCGCGGTGGGCACGCTGGGCGACGAGCAGACAGAAGTCCAGGGCGCCCCCGGTCACCCGCTGCCGCGCCCCCTCGGGCCCGTACACCCACAACTCACCGTCGGGCGCCCGGAGTTCGACTCGGAACTCCTCTTCCGGCACGGGCAGCCCATGCACGCCGAACGCGAAGTTCCGGGTGCGGACGCCGAGGTGGGCGACATGCCGCAGCCTCCGGGTGGGCTCCCGGCGCACGCCGAGCGCGTCCGCGACGTCCTGCCCGTGCGCCCAGGTCTCCATCAGGCGGGCGGTGGCCATCGAGGCGACGCTCATCGGCGGGCCGTACCAAGGGAGCCTGGCCCCCTCCGGAAGCCCCCGCAACACCCGCTGCAACTCCTCCCGCCCCTCCCGCCACCGCGCGAGCAACTCGGGGGGAGGCAGGGAGACCCACTCCTCGGCCCCCTCGTCCACGAACGACTCGGGCGCGGCGACGGCCTTCTCCACCTCCCGGGCGAACGCCTCGGCGTCGGTGGCGGCGAGCAGGGCGGCGGCGTCGGTCCAGGCGAGGTGCGCGACCTGATGCGCGACACTCCACCCCGGCGCGGGCGTGGACCGCGCCCACTGGCTGTCCCCCAACTCCCCTACGAGGGCGTCGAGTTCGCCACTCTCCTGACGCAGATCGTCCAACACGAACACGGGGTCGGCCACGAACGCTCCCCTCACGGATGCGGTGTGCGGCGAGCATGGCAGCGCGAGAAGAAACAATCAAGCGTGCTTGAAACGAAATCACCTTCGCCTGCGGCACCGTCGCGGGCTGCGCCCGCCCTCACCCACCCACAGCACGGCGGGAAGACGCGCCCCGACAGGGGCGCGGGGAACTGCGCGAGCAACCACCACGGCGGGAGAGCCGGGCAAGAAGCCGAGGGGGCATGACGCGCCCCGACAGGGGCGCGGGGAACTGCGCGACCAGCCACCGCGACGGGAAAGCCGGAAGACGACCCAAGGGAGCAGGACGTGCCCCGACAGGGGCGCGGGGAACTGCGCGAC